>DAIPIQ010000019.1:0-30367 GCA_036770745.1 Opitutaceae bacterium
CCCTCAGCGCGCCGCCCCCGGAGCGCGCGGGGCCGGGAGCGCTTCGGGGTTGACGCGTTCGCGCACCGCGACGGTCGCGAGGACCTTGGGGACGTAGAGCCGCGTCTCGGCCGGCAGCCGTTCGGCGATGCCCTCGAAGCCGCCGTCGCCGCCCCCGAGCAGCCGGCCCACCCTGCCCTCGCCGGCGTTGTAGGCGGCGAGGGCGAGCGGCCAGTCGCCGAAGCGCCCGTGCAAGAACGTGAGGTAGGCTGCCGCGGCCCGCGCACTGCGCTCGGGATCGGTGCGTTCGTCGGGCCGCGCGCTGCGCATGCCGAATCGTTCGGCGGTGGCGGGCATGAATTGGAACAGACCCGTCGCGCCCGCCGGACTCCGGGCCCGGGGATTCATCGAGGATTCCACCTCGGCGATCCAGACCCACTCGGCCGGCACGCCGGCATCGCGGAAAACCCGCTTGAGCCGCGGAACGAGCTCCGCGGCCGCGGCCGGCGGACGGTGTGCCGCCACCCTGGCCTCCCAGTAGGCGCGGCCTTGCGGGAGCCGCGCTCGCGCCCGCGGCGGCGGCACGGTCGCCTCCCCCGGTCGCAGCGGGCGGGCGCGACCGGGAGGCGGCGCGGGTTCCGCACGCTCGAGCGCACTCCACTCCCCCGCCGCGCGCAACAACTCGAGCCGCGGCTCCAGCCACGCCGCCACCTCTCCGCCGCCCTCGACGTTTCCGAGAAGGGCGACGAGCGCACGCGCCTCAGGCTCGAACGCCGCGAGCTGCTCGAACGTCCCCTCCCCCAAGGCCGCCTGGAGCTGCGCGAGAAATTCCTCGATCCGCGCCGCATCGGGAAACTCGTGGGTCTCGCGCCACGCCTCCGGAGCGTAGGCCTCCCAGAGCGCACGCCCCGACTCGACGAGCGCTTCGACGGTGGCGGGCGCGGCTTGCTCCTGTGCGCGAACCGCGGGCGCAACGGAAAGAAGGAGCGCGAGGCCGAGGGCACCGCACGTCGACCGAGGGGAGCGGGATCCGGGCATGCCCCAACCTGCGCGACCCCGCCGGCCAAGGCCAGACTTCACAGCCGTCCGCCACCCGGCCACACTGCGCACGATGTTCCTCCCGTCGCCCGCCACCGCGCCCGCCGCGTCGCCCGATCCGCTCGGCACGCCGCACGCGGCGTGGACCGCGGCGCTGGTCGCCCGCGGGATCAAGCGCGCACACGCCGACGCGGTCTGGGCCGACGTCCACCGCCGCCTCCGCACCGCGATCGAACCGGGCCCCGCGCTTCCCGCGCGCGTCGTCCGCGCGCTCGAGGAGGCCGGGATCCGCCTCGAGACCCCGACCGTCGCGCGGTCGGCGGAAAGTTCAGACGGGTTCACCCGCAAGTTCCTCCTCCGCCTCGGCGACGGGCAGACGGTCGAGACCGTCCTGATGCGCTACACCGGGCGCGCGACCGCCTGCCTGAGCACGCAGGCGGGCTGCGCGATGGGCTGTGTGTTCTGCGCGACCGGCCAGGCCGGGTTTCGCCGCCACCTCACCGCCGGCGAGATCGTCGCCCAGGCGCTGCACGTCGCCCGCGTCCTCGCCGCCGAAGGACGGCGCCTGCGCAACATCGTGCTGATGGGCCAGGGCGAGCCGCTCCACAACCACGAGGCCGTGACGCGCGCGATCACGATCCTCACCGACACCCGCGGCCTCGCCCTCGCCGGCCCGCGCATCTCGCTCAGCACGGTCGGCCTCGTCCCCGGGATCCTTCGCCTCGCCGAGGAGAACTGCCCGGCCTCGCTCGCGGTGAGCCTGCACGGCGCGACCGACGAGGAGCGCAACGCCCTCGTCCCGGTCGGGCGCCGCTGGCCGCTCGCGGAACTGATGGCGGCCTGTCGTGAGTACTCCGCACGCACGGGGCGGTACATCCTCTTCGAGTGGACGCTCATCGCCGGGCACAACGACGGCGAACGCTCCGCCGAGGCGCTCGCCCGGCTCCTCGACGGCCAGCGCGCGCATGTGAACCTCATCCCGCTCAACCCCACGGGCGGTTTCTCCGGCACGCCCACGGGCGCCGGCGCGGCGGGTGCGTTCCAGGCCGTGCTCCGCCGCCACGGAATCCCCTCGACCGTGCGCCAGCGCCGCGGGATCGACATCGCCGCGGGCTGCGGCCAGCTCGCCGCCGCCGGCTGAGACCGGCGATCGCGTCCGCCAACCCGCGCCCGACGGTCGACAAGCGGCGCGATGCGGACAGGCTCGTTTTCCCGACACCATCCGAATCATGGCTCCCGAGTTCCACTTCCGCCCCGCCCTCCCCCTCGGTCCCGACACGACCCGCTACCGCCACGTCACCTCCGAGCACGTGCGCGTGGCCCGTTTCGGCGACCGGGAGATCCTCGAGGTCGCGCCCGAGGCGCTCACCCTCGTCGCCAACGAGGCCGTGCGCGACATCTCCTTCCTTCTCCGCACCGAACACCTCGGGCAGGTCGCCGCGATCCTCGACGATCCCGAGGCCAGCGAGAACGACCGCTTCGTCGCGATGGCGATGCTGCGCAACGCCGAGATCTCCGCCGACCGCGTGCTGCCGTTCTGTCAGGACACCGGCACCGCGATCGTCTTCGCCAAGAAGGGCCAGCAGGTCTGGACCGGCGGCGGCGACGAGGAGGCCCTCTCCCGCGGCATCTGGAAGACGTTCACCGAGGAGAACCTCCGCTACTCGCAGACGCTCCCCGTCTCGATGTACGAGGAGCGCAACTCCGGCACCAACCTCCCCGCGCAGATCGACCTCATGGCCGTCGACGGCGACGAATACCGCCTGCTCTTCGTCGCCAAGGGCGGCGGCTCCGCCAACAAGACCTTCCTCTACCAGGAGACGAAGGCCCTCCTCAACCCCGCCAGCCTCGAGAAGTTCATGGTCGAGAAGATGAAGTCGCTCGGAACGGCCGCCTGCCCGCCCTACCACCTCGTCTTCGTGATCGGCGGCACCTCCGCCGAGACCTGCCTCAAGATCGTCAAGCTCGCCTCGACGAAGTACCTCGACGCCCTCCCCACCTCGGGGGCCGACGGGGCGCTCGCCTTCCGCGACCTCGAGCTCGAGGCGAAGATGCTGGAGGCCGCGCAGCGCATCGGCATCGGGGCCCAATTCGGCGGCAAGTACTTCGCGCTCGACGTGCGCATCATCCGCCTGCCCCGCCACGGCGCCTCGTGCCCGGTCGGCATCGGCGTGTCGTGCTCGGCCGACCGCAACATCAAGGCGAAGATCAACCGCGAGGGCGTCTGGATCGAACAACTCGAGACCGACCCCGGCCGCTTCATCCCCGCCGCCCTCCGCGGCAAGGGCGGCGCCGCCGGCGTGAAGATCGACCTCGACCGCCCGATGCGCGCGATCCTCGCCGAACTCGACCGCCACCCCATCCGCACCCGCCTCGAACTCACCGGCACGCTGATCGTCGCCCGCGACAGCGCCCACGCGAAACTGAAGGAGCGCCTCGACCGCGGCGAGGGCCTGCCCGACTACTTCAAGAACCACCCCGTCTACTACGCCGGCCCCGCCAAGACGCCGAAAGGCATGGCGAGCGGCTCCTTCGGCCCCACGACCGCCGGACGGATGGACGCCTACGTCGGCCTCTTCCAGGCGCAGGGCGCCTCGATGGTGATGCTCGCCAAGGGCAACCGCAGCCCGCAGGTGGCCGAGGCCTGCAAGCGGCACGGCGGCTTCTACCTCGGCTCGCCCGGAGGCCCGGCCGCCCTGCTCGCCAAGGAACACATCCGCAAGGTCGAGGTGGTCGACTATCCCGAGCTCGGGATGGAGGCGGTCTGGCGGATCAAGGTCGAGGACTTCCCCGCCTTCATCCTCGTCGACAACAAGGGCAACGACTTCTTCCGGTGATGAAGCCGGGTGGGTGTGATCAGCGGTGGTGGCGCCCTGCCTTCGTGGGCCGGGGTTCATCCCCGGCTTCTGCGGCGGTCGGAAGCCGGGGGTGAACCCCGGCCCACACCAGAATGTGCCAGGCGGCTGCGGTCGGTACATCCGAACCGGCCGCGAAGGCGCCCCGCTTCCCCTTGGCGGAACCGGACCCTGCCACCACTTCCGATCGCACCCGGGCCGGACCACGGACGCTTCGGATCGTCCTAAGCGTCCGGGAGGATTTCGGTAGTGGTTGCGTGGAGACATCCGCGCTACCTTCCGGCCGTCCACGCGCGATCCGTCGCGCCTTCGTCAACCTTCCTCCCCTCGTCGCCATGAAACGCTTCGCCCACATCGTCACCCATCTCTCCCTTCAGGACTCCGATGCGAGCGTGCTGGCCTGGACGTCCATCGTCGCCCGGCTGGCGGGCTCGCGTCGGGTGACGTTGCTCCACCCCTGGCACCCGCTCGAGATCCCGGCCGAGCTGAAGGAACGCTACCCGTGGCTGCTCCAGCCCGGCATCGAGATTTCGCGCGAGCGGCTCGACCAGCTCTGCTCGCTCCACCTCGATCTCGATCCTGCGGTCCACGTCGACCGGCTCGTGCTGGAGGGCTCTCCGCTCGCCCTGCACCTCCAGATCCTCGCCGACACCGACGCCGACCTCGTCATCTGTGGTCGCACGAAGGAGGACTGGTCGCTCGTGGAAAAACTCGCGCGCAAGGCCCCCTGCTCCCTCCTCTCCGTGCCGGCCGACGCGCCCGCCCGGTTCGAGCGCGTCCTCGTCGCGGTCGACCACTCGCAGTTCAGCGAGGGCGCGGTCGACGTGGCGCGGGCCTTCGCCCTCGCCGGCGGGGCCGGGCTCACGCTCTTCCACGCCTTCGAGGTGCCCTACGGCCACGAGCGGGCCCTGATCACGCGCGAGACGTTCGTCGAGGGCCTGCGGACCTACAACGAGACCCGCATGGCGAAACTCGCCGAAGAGGTGCGGGCCCGCGGGATCGAGCCCGAGATCCACCTGCGCGAATCGGCGCTGCCCCCCGCGGCCATCGCCGCCGCCGTCAACGCGGAGAACCACGACCTCGTGGTGATCGGCTGCCGCGGTCGCGATGCGATCTACGCGACCCTGCTCGGGAGCACCGCCGAGGCCATTCTCCGCGAATGTCCCGCTGCGGTCGTCGCGGTGAAGCCGAAGGGTCCCTCCTCGGGAATTCCCCAGGCGATGCGCGGTTCCTGATCCCGCGCATCCGAGCACCTTCGCGCCCATGGTCCTGCTCTGGCCCGTCCTCCTGCTGTTCGCCACCGGTCTCGTCGCCGCGTGGACGCGACCCCGCGGTCGGGCGGTGCTGCTCTTCGCGCTCCCGCCCGCGGTGGCGTGCGCGTGGCTCGCCGCAGAACTCGCCGCGCTGCCTCCGGGCGGCGCGCTCTCGGTCTCGCTGCCCTGGTTTCCGCAGCTCGGGGCGGGGCTCGACCTGCGCCTCGACGGCTTCTCCGGCCTGATGGCCGTCCTCGCGACCGGGGTCGGGGCGCTCATCGTCGTCTACACGTCGGGCTACCTGAAGGGACATCCGCAGATGGGGCGGTTTCTCCTGCTCCTCTTCGCGTTCATGGCCTCGATGCTCGGCGTGGTCCTCGCGGACAACCTGATCCTCCTCTTCGTCTTCTGGGAGCTGACCGGGATCACGTCCTACCTGCTCATCGGTTTCAACCACGAGGAGAAATCCGCGCGGGCGAAGGCGCTCCAGGCGCTCCTCGTCACCGGCACGGGCGCGCTCGCGCTCCTCGCCGGCCTCGTCCTGCTCGGTCAGGCGGCCGGGACGTGGAACCTCACGGACGTGCTGGCGGCGGGGGAGGCGGTCCGCACGTCGCCGTACTTCACCGCCTGCACGCTCCTCATCCTCGCGGGCGCGCTCACGAAGTCGGCGCAGGTCCCGTTCCATTTCTGGCTGCCCAACGCCATGGCCGCGCCCACGCCGGTGAGCGCGTTCCTCCACTCCGCGACGATGGTCAAGGCGGGCGTCTTTCTCCTGGCGAAGTTCTCGCCGCTCTTCGCCGGCTCGCTGCTCTGGCACGGCACGCTGACCGTCCTCGGCGCGCTCACCCTCCTCGTCGGGGCCGGGGTCGGCCTGTTCCAGACGGACCTGAAGCGCATCCTCGCGCACACCACGCTCGCCGTGCTCGGCGCCCTCACCCTGCTCGTCGGTGTCGGCACGGACTACGCGATCCAATCGATGGTCGTGTTCCTCCTCGGCCACGCGCTCTACAAGGCCGCGCTCTTCATGGTCGCCGGCACGATCGACCACGAGACGGGGACGCGCGACGTGCGGCTCCTGCGCGGCCTCCGGCGCGCGATGCCCCTCACCGCCACGGCGGCGGTGCTCGCCGCGTTTTCCAAGGCGGGGTTCCCCCCGTTCTTCGGCTTCATCGGCAAGGAGTACGTCTACAAGACGGGGACCGCGCTCGATCAGGCGGGGCCGTTCCTCCTAGGCGTCACGGTGCTCGGCAACATGCTCCTGCTCGCGCTCGCCTTGAAGGCGGGCTGGCACCCTTTCTGGGGCGCGAAACAGGTCCCGGAGACGACGACCGTCCACGAGGGCGACGCGACGCTCTGGGCCCCGCCGCTCCTCCTCGCGCTCGCCGGCCTCGCGCTCGGGCTGCTGCCCGGCTGGTCCTCCGACACCATCGTCGGCCCCGCGGTCTGGAGCATTGCCGGCCGCGAGATCCCGGTCGCCCTCTCCCTCTGGCAGGGAGTGAACCTGCCGCTGATCCTCAGCGCCCTGACCGTGGCGGGCGGTCTCCTGCTCTACCGCCAGCGCCGGGTGATGTGGCCGCACCGCGAGCGCGTTGAGTCGCTTCCGGGCCCCGCCAACGTCTACGAACGCGGCCTCCAGCGCACGGTCGCCTTCGCCGTCGACCACACCCGCTTCCTCCAGTCGGGCGCGCTCCGCAACTACGTGTTCATCGTCATCGCCGCGACGACCACGCTGCTCTTCTGGAAGTTCGCGCGCTTCGACGAATGGCCCGCGTTGCCCGCGATGGGCGGATCCGGGATCCTGCCGATCGCGCTCTGCGTGGTCGTGATGCTCGGCGCCGTCACGGCCGCGACGGTCCGCTCGCGCGTGACCGCGATGCTCGCCCTCGGGTTCGTCGGGTTCTCGATCGCCCTGCTCTTCCTCGAGTTCAGCGCCCCCGACCTCGCGCTGACCCAGATCCTCGTCGAGACGCTCACGGTCGTGATGCTCCTGCTGGTCGTGCACCGGTTGCCGCCCGTCCGGCGCGAGGGCTGGAGTCTCGAGACCGCGCGCAACCTCGCGCTCGCCGTCACCATGGGCGCGGGCATGGGCCTGCTCGCGCTCCGCGCCCTCGAGCTCCAGCTCATGCCCGGCATCGGCGAGACGCTCGCGCAGTGGAGCTACCCGCTCGCCCACGGGCGCAACGTGGTGAACGTGATCCTCGTCGACTTCCGCGCCCTCGACACGTTCGGCGAGATCATCGTGCTCGCGATCGCCGCGCTCGGGATGGCCTCGGTCCTCGCCGGGCTGGGCGACAAGGCCGCGGGCCCGTCGGCCGCGCCCTCCTTCATCCTCCGACGCGGCGCGCGCATGCTCCTGCCCTGGCTGCTGGTGCTCTCGCTGCTCGCCTTCTACCGCGGCCACCACCTGCCCGGCGGCGGCTTCATCGGCGGACTGCTCGCCGCCTCCGGCTTCGCCCTCGTCGCGGTCGCCGAGGGCGCCCTCGAGGCGCGGCGGCGGCTTCGCTTCAGCCCCGTGGGCATCATGGGCGCCGGGCTCGTCGTCGCGCTCGGCGCCGGCCTGTCCGGTCTCGCCTCGGGACGCTCGCTCTTCTCCGGGCTCTGGCTCCCGGAGTTCCACCTGCCGCTCCTCGGCGCGGTTCACCTCGGCACACCCATGCTCTTCGATGCCGGGGTCTACCTGACGGTGGTCGGCTTCGCGCTCCACGCCTTCTTCGCGCTCCAGGAGGTGGATGCATGACCCTCGTCATCGCCCTCACCATCGCGGTCCTCTTCGCGACGGGCATCCACTGCCTGCTCGGCCGCTGCCTCATGCGCCTCGTGATCGGGCTGATGCTGCTCAGCCAGGCGGCCAACCTGCTCGTGTTCACCGCCGGCGGCCTCGTCACCGGCCGTCCGGCGCTCGTCGCCGAGGGCGCGACGGTCCCGCCGCCCTCCGCGGCCGACCCGCTTCCCCAGGCCCTCGTGCTCACCGCGATCGTGATCGGCTTCGGCCTCACGCTCTTCGCCGCCTCGCTCCTCTTCCGCGCGCGCCACAGCACCGGCAACGACGACGTGGACGCCTTCAACCGCACCGACGCGCTATGAGGGACTCCACCCTGATCTTCCTCCAGCTCCTCGCACCGCTCGCCGGCGCGCTCGCGACGCTCGCGACGGGCCGGCGCCCGGGCTTGCAACACGTCCTCGGCATCGCCGCCTCGGCCCTCGCCGTCACCGTCGCGGCCGTGCTGCTCGCGCGGACCGACGCCGCGGGGATCCTCGTCGCCCAGGCCGGCGGTTGGGGCGCGCCCTTCGGGATCGCCCTCGTCGCCGACCGGTTCTCCGCGGGCATGGTCCTGATCGCGGCCCTCGTCGGGCTCGCGACGGCGGTCTACGCGTTGCGGGACCTGCGCGACGGGGCGTTGTCGCGGGATTTCTTTCCGCTCTTCCACTTCCTCCTCCTCGGGGTCCAGGGCGCCTTCCTCACCGGCGACCTCTTCAACCTCTACGTCTGGTTCGAGGTGATGCTCGTCGCGTCGTTCGTCCTCCTCACGCTCGGCAACCGACCGGCGCAACTCGAGGGCGCCCTGAAGTACGTGATGCTCAACATCGTCGCCTCCGGCCTGTTTCTCGTCGGCACCGGACTGCTCTACGGCAAGCTCGGCACGCTCAACCTCGCCGACATCGCCGCGCGGCTCTCCGATCCCGCCGAGGCGGAGATGCTCCACACCTCGGGCGTGCTCCTGCTCGCGGCCTTCGGCCTCAAGGCCGGGCTGTTCCCCTTCTTCTTCTGGCTGCCCGCCTCCTACCACACGCCGCGCGTCGCCGTCTCGGCGGTGTTCGCCGGACTCCTCACCAAGGTCGGCGTCTATGCCTTGATCCGCACCTACACGCTGGTCTTCGCGACGAAGTTCGAGGATCTGCAGGCGCTCATCGTCTGGATCGCCGCCGCCACGATGGTCGCCGGCGTGCTCGGCGCGGCCGCGCACCGCGACATCCGCCGCATCCTCTCGTTTCACATCATCAGCCAGATCGGCTACATGATCCTCGGCCTCGGCCTCATGAGCCCGCTCGCCCTCGCCGGCGCCCTCTTCTACACGGCCCACCACATCATCGTGAAGACGAACCTCTTCTTCATCGGCGGGATCGTGGAACACCTCCGCGGCACGGGTGAACTGTCGCGGATCGGCGGGCTCTACCGGCGCGCGCCCTGGCTCGCCGCGCTCTTCTTCGTGCCGGCGTTTTCGCTCGCGGGGATCCCGCCCCTCTCTGGCTTCTGGGCGAAACTCGCCATCATCGAGGCCGGCCTCGACGCCCGCGCGTGGCTCGTGACCGGGATCGCGCTCGCGGTCGGCGCGCTCACGCTCTTCTCGATGACGAAGATCTGGGCCGAGGCCTTCTGGAAGGCCGACCCGGTCGACGATTCCACCGCGCCGATCCGCCCCGGGCGCCGGCTGCTGCCGCTCGTGCTGCCGGGCGCGGCGTTCGCCCTGATCACCGTGGCGATCGGCCTCGCCGGCGGCGGCGTCTTCGCCTTCGCCGAGCGGGCCGCGGCCCAGCTCCTCGACCCCGCCGGCTACATCGCGGCCGTGCTCCAGACCGTGACGGAGGCCCCGCGATGAGACCGCTGCGCTGGATCGTCACCGCCCTCGCCTTCGCGGCCTTCTACCTCCGCGACGTCGTGGTCTCCAACCTTCGCATCGCCCGGGATGTGCTCGCGCGCCGCCCCGGCTTCGCGCCCGCGATCCTCTCCTTCCCGCTCGGCGACCTCACCGACCGCCAGGCCTTCGCCCTCGCCACCCTGCTCACGATGACGCCGGGATCGCTCAGCCTCGAGATCGATCCCGAGCGGCGCCTCCTCCACCTCCACGTGCTCTACGAGGGAGACCGACCCGAAACCCTCCGCGCCCGGATCGACCATGAATACGCCCGTCCTGTTCGCATCCTCTTTTGATCCGCTCCCGGCCGCCGTCTCGATCGCGACGCTGCTGCTCGTCGCCGCGCTCGGGCCGATGCTGTGGCGGGGCTGGAAAGGGCCCTCCGTCGCCGATCGCGTGCTCTCGCTCGACCTCGCGGCCGGCCTCGTCCTCGCGGCGATGGTCCTGCTCGCCGTGCGCTTCGGCGACGCGGTCTACCTCGACGCCGCGGTGGTGCTCGCCGTGATCGGATTCGTCGGCACGGCCGCCTTCGCCCGCAGCCTGGAAACCGGGGGGGACGACTGATGCTCGCCTGGGTTTCGGCCTTCCTCCTGGTGTCCGGAAGCGCCTTCGTCCTCGTGGCGGCGCTGGGTGTGGCGCGCCTCCCCGACACCCTCTCGCGGATGCACGCCGCGACCAAGGCGGGCGCGTTCGGGGCCTCGCTCATGCTCGCCGCCCTCGTGCTCCACCTCGGCGGCGCGGCGACGGTGGTCAAGGCCGTGCTCGTGATCGTCTTCTTCTACGCCACCGCCCCGATCGCCGCCCACCTGCTCGGCCGCCTCGCCTACCGGAGGGGCACGGGCGGGACGTTCACGACCGACGAGTGGGCCGGCGCGCGGCCGGCCGGGAAAGACGATCCCGGGCCTCCTTCGTGATCATCGCCACGAGCGGATGCGTGATCCGGCGCTCGGCCGTGATCGCATAGAAGCGTTCCGTGCATTCGTCCGTCCGTCCGAACTCCTCGAGCCCGTAGCGCTCGCACGCCTCCTTCACCACGAGCAGGGGAAGTGCGATGAAGCCCTCCTGGTGCGCGGCCATGAGCTTCATGAGCGCCGAGTCCTCGAACTCCGCGACCCGCCGGGGCGCGACCCCGATCGAGCGGAACCACGCCTCCAGGGAACGCCGCAACGGATTGGTCGCGAGCGGGAGCAACGCCGGCGCACCCCCGAGCGAGCGCGGGAACCCGCGGCGCAGGGTCGCGGCGAGCCCCGGCCCGGCGCAGAAGGAGACGCCGCACTCCCCGAGCGGGTGGTTGAAGACGCGCACCCCGGCCGTGCTCGGGGCCGTCTCGTCGGCGAGCAGGATGTCGATCCGGTGCGCCGCGAGGTCGTCGACGAGCTCCGCCATCTTGCCCTCGCTGCACACGAGGTCGACGCGCGTCTCGCCGGCGAGCACGGGCCGCAGGACGACGTAGGTCACGAGCTTGGGCAGGGCGTCGGTCACGCCGATCGCGAGCCGGACCGGGCCCGCCCCGGGGCGCTGCTTGAGCGCGGCCAGCATCTCCCGCCCCGCGCCGAAGATCTCCTCGGCGTAGCCGAACGCGATCCGGCCCGCGTCGGTGAGGACGTTGCGCCGCCCGACCCGTTGGAAGAGCTTCTCGCCGAGCGCCTCCTCCAGTTCGCGGACCTGCGCGGAGACGGAGGGCTCGGAGACGTTGAGCCGCGCCGCCGCCTTGCGGAGGCCGCCCTCCTTGGCGACGCACCAGAAGTAGCGCAGGTGATGGTAGTTCAACCACTCCATGCCGCGACGATGGCACGCGCCGGCGGCGGCGCACGTCGATTGCATCCGGACCGGGCGTGCGATGTAACAATCGCGGGTTTGCGCCACGGGCTTCGGTGGTGCACCTTCCCGGTCGAAAGAAGAAGCGAAGCCCCCCGCGCCGAAACCCCGCCGGCCATGAAACCCCGCCTCACGCCCCTCGTCGTCCTCCCCCTTCTCGCCTTCGTGAGCGGGGCCGGCGGAGCGCCCTCGGCGCGGCTCAACGACCTCGCGCGCGCCGGCGTCGAGGCGGGCCTCGTCAGCTACCACCAGGTCGCCGAGGCGGTCTACGGAGAGGCCCTGGACGCGATCGTCGAGCGCAAGCGCGCCTGGCGCGAAGCACGCCCCGAGGTGTCGTGGCTTTCCGACTACGACCTGCTCCTCCGCGTGGCCGTGCGCGTGCGCGTCGCGCCTCACGGCGCGGACGACGAGCCGGTGCGGGCGCGCTACACCCTCGAGCACAACCTCGCCACGATCCCGCACGACTTCGCCGGCGCCCTCCTCGCCCACGAGGTCGGCCACGGCTTGAGCCGCCGCTCCGTGCGGACCCGCGCCGCGATGACCGCCACCGACCACGACCTCGCCCTGCGCGACGAACCGCCGGCGCGGCTGCTCGCCCGCGACAGCGGCTTCGACCTGCGCTGGCTCGGCTATGTGACGACGCAGGCCGAGTTCGAGATCCGGCTCCAGGCCCTGAACCGTTTCCTCTTCGAGATGCAGGGCCGGGCGGTCCTCTCCCCGGCGGACGCCCTCGCGGCGCTCGCCGGCCTCGGCGTCGAACTCGACGCACGGGACGTGCGGCGGGCGCTCGCCTTCCACCAGGGCGGGGCGGACGACGCCACCGTGCGCACGGTGTTGCGCGCCCCGCGCCACCTCCACGCCGCCCGCGCCGAGGCCTTCCGCAACGCCGACGACCTCCGCAAGGCCGTGCAGATGGCCGCGCTCTGGGATCCGGGGATGCGCACGCGGCTCCTCGAGAAGGTCGCCCGCGAGGCGCCCGGCCACTTCTAGCCAGGGCCCCGGCGGCTCAATCCGCGCCCTCGTCCGTCGCGGGTTCCTCGGCGGCCGACGCGCCCTCGGCGCGTGCCTTGACGAGGAGCAGGGGGAGCCGGCCGGCGAGCTCGAGCCAGCGTTCGTCCGCCCCCAGTTCACCCAGCGTGCCCGTGGCCGGCGCGCCCGCCGCGATCCAGAGCTCGATCAACTCGATCTCCTCCGGCGTGGGCTGCGGTTTGTCCTCGGGCGGCATCTTCTCGTCGTCGTGCGGCGGCAGGCGCATGAGCTTCACCATCAGGCTGCCCGCCGGATCGCCGGCGACGAAGGCCGCGCCGGAGTCGCCCCCGAAGGCGATGTCATCCCACGAGTCGAGACGGAGGCCGCCCTTGATCCGCCCGGCGTCGTGACAGTTGTAACAGCGCGCCTCCAGGATCGGCGCGACGATGTCGGCGTAGGCCTGGAGCCCGGCCGCCGGGATCGCGGCGCGTTCGCGGGCCGCGCGGGCCGCGCGCGACTCGCGCCCCATCCAGTGCTCCGTGAGGAACTCGTCGCCGTGCGTGATCGAGGCGCCGAGGTGCCCGGTCCAGGTCATCGTGGCGGCGGTGAGCACGAGTCCCGCGCGATAGAGCCAGCGCATCCGCGCCGAGGCGCCGAACGAGGGTGCGAAGCGGACCGCCGTCGTCGCAACGGCGACCGCGGCGAAGGCGAGGCCGACGTAGAGGTGGCGCTCGACGAGCGCGCCCTGGATGTCGTCGCCGAGCATCAGGAGGTACCCCGCGACGGCCGAGAGCACGCCGGTCGCCGCGCCCACGAACAGCGGGAACCGCACCGGAAAGCGGAACTTCCCGAAGGTCGCCACGGTGAGCGCCTCCGCGAGCATCACGAACCCGAGCAGCCCGATCGGGAAGTGGAGCACGAGCGGGTGCAGGCGCCCGAGGAACCGCGGCACCCACGACGCATCCCCGAGGATCGTGAGCAGGAGCAGCGCGGGCGAGAGACAGAGAAGGGCCGCCGCAAGTGGCGCGGCGCGGCGAAAGAGGGAGGGGATCATCGGCTACGGCGCCGGGTCGGCACGGCGCGCACCTCATCCGCGGCGGAGCCCCGCGTCAACCGCGCGCCGCAACGGCTCACTCGACCGTCACGGACTTCGCGAGGTTGCGCGGCTTGTCGACGTCGCACCCCCGCTCGACCGCGATGTAGTAGCTGAGCAACTGCACGGGGATCGTGGCGAGGATCGGCATCACCGACTCGTGCGCCTCGGGGATGACGATCGTGTCGTCGGCCAGCCCCTCCGGCACCGCACACGCCTCGGAATGGACGAGCACGACGCGACCCTTGCGCGCCTTCACCTCCTGGATGTTGGAGACGACCTTCTGGAGCGTCTCGCCCGTCATCGCGAAGAACACGCTCGGGCAATCCTCGCTGATCAGGGCGATGGGGCCGTGCTTCATCTCCGCCGCCGGGTAGCCCTCGGCGTGGATGTAGGAGATCTCCTTGAGCTTGAGCGCGCCCTCGAGGGCGATGGGGAACATCGCCTGGCGACCGAGGAAGAGGAAGTCGGCGAAACGCGCGTACTTCTTCGCGATCCCCTCGATGTGGTCGGCCTGCTCGAGGATCCTGCGCACGTGGTCGGGCACGCGCTTGATCGCGCCCGCCATGGCGAGGCCGTCGGCGAGGCTCATGTCGCGCATCCGCCCGAAGTAGAGCGCGAGCATCGCGACGATGAGGATCTGCGAGGTGAAGGCCTTGGTCGAGGCGACGCCGATCTCGGGGCCGGCGTGCTGGTAGATGCCGCCGTTGGATTCGCGGGCGATCGTCGAGCCGACGACGTTGGTGATGGCGAGGCTGCGGTAGCCCTTGCGCTGGGCCTCCCGGAGCGCCCCGAGCGTGTCGATCGTCTCGCCGGACTGGGAGATGACGAAGACCAGCGTGTTCTTGTCGAGCGGCGCGTTGCGGTAGCGGAACTCGGAGGCGTACTCGACCTCGACCGGGATGCGCGCGAAGCGCTCGATCAGGTACTCGGCGACGAGGCAGGCGTGCCAGGCCGTGCCGCAGGCGGTGAAGAGGATGCGGTCGATCTGCCGCACCTCGGGCGGCGACATGTTGAGGCCGCCGAACTTCGCCGTGCTCCCGTCGTCGGAGAAGCGACCGCGCATCGCGTTCTCGAGCGACGCGGGCTGGTCGAAGATCTCCTTGAGCATGTAGTGCGGGAAGTCGCCGAGGTCGGCGTCCTCGACCTTCCAGTGGATCCGGTCGATCACCGCCTCGATCCCGTCGTCGGCCATGTTGACCACGCGGAAGCCGTCGCGCCCGATGCTCACGACCTCGTCGTCCTTGAGGTAGACGACGTTGCTCGTGTGGGTGACGATCGCGGCGACGTCGGAGGCGAGGAGGAACTCGCCCTGCCCGACCCCGAGGATGAGCGGCGAGCCCTTGCGCGCGCCGACCAGCTCGGCGGGCGACTCGGTGCAGAGCACGGCGATGCCGTAGGTGCCCTCGACGTGGCGGAGCGCCTTGCGCACCGCGGTGAAGAGGCGGCTCTTGCCGTTCGACGGCGGCGGCTCCTTCGCGTAGTGGTAGGCGACGAGGTTGCTCAGCGCCTCGGTGTCGGTCTCGGAGGCGAAGGCGTAGCCCCGCGAGAGGAGGAAGCGTTTGATGTCGTTGTAATTCTCGATGACGCCGTTGTGGACGAGGGCGATCCGGCCGTCGCTGGAGACGTGGGGGTGGGCGTTGGCGTCGGTCACGCCGCCGTGGGTCGCCCAGCGGGTGTGGCTGATGCCGAGGGTGCCCTCCATCGGGAGCTTCGAGGCGACCTTGGCGAGGTTGGCGACGCGCCCGGTCGTCTTCGCCACCCGGAGGCCCTGCTCGGTGTGGACGGCGAGACCGGCCGAGTCATAACCGCGGTACTCGAGCCGCTTCAGACCCTCGATGAGGATGGGCTTCACGGACTGCTTTCCGATGTAACCGACGATGCCGCACATGACCGGTTGATCTAGGGAGGCACGTCCGCAAAGGACATCCAAAACCGGCCGCCCGCCGCCGCGGCCCCGGGAATCGTGGAAAG
Organism: Opitutaceae bacterium; assembly: GCA_036770745.1. Lineage (GTDB taxonomy): Bacteria > Verrucomicrobiota > Verrucomicrobiia > Opitutales > Opitutaceae > DAIPIQ01. The sequence goes on from DAIPIQ010000019.1 coordinate 15,614, forward strand.
CCCTAGGCGGGCCTCATCGTTTCCGACGGAGGAGTTCGCGCCGCACTTCCTCCAAGGGCCGGGTGTTGAGCACGTGCTCCGCCCCGAGCCAGCCCTTGCGCGCCACCCGCACCCCAGCCTCGACGAAGCCGAGCTGGTCGGCCGCGTGCGCGTCGGGGTTGATGCAGCACAACACGCCCCGCTCCGCCGCACGACGCCACCAGCGCCAGTCGAGGTCGAGACGCCGCGGATTGGCGTTGAGCTCGATCATCACGCCGTTGGCCGCGGCCGCGTCGATGATCCGGGCCAGGTCGACGCGGCCCGCCTCCCGGGCGAGCAGCAGCCGGCCGGTCGGGTGGCCGAGCATGGTCGTGCACGGATGCTCGATCGCCCGCACGATCCGGCGCGTGAGCACGTCCTCCGGCTGCCCGAGGGCGTTGTGGACCGAGACGACGACGTAATCGAGCTCCCGCAGGACCGACTCGTCGAGGTCGAGCGCGCCGTCGACGAGGATGTCGCACTCGATCCCGGCGAAGACCTCGACGGGCCATCGCCCGCCTGTGTTCAGTTCGCGGATACGAGCGAGCTGCGCGGCGAGCCGCGCCTCGTCGAGGCCGTTGGCCTGAAAGGAGGCCTTCGAGTGGTCGGCGATGCCGAGGTATTCCCAACCAAGCCCCGCGGCGGCGGCGACCATCGCCTCCAGGGTGTCGCGGCCGTCGGTCTCGGTGGTGTGGTTGTGGAAGGCCCCGCGCAGATCGGCCTGCTCGAGCAACCGCGGGAGCGCGCCGGACTCCGCCGCCTCCAGTTCGCCGAGCCCCTCGCGGAGCTCGGGCGGGATCTCCGCCAGCCCGAGGGCGGCGAAGAGCGCGGCCTCGTCGGCCACGGCGCGGGAGGGCGCGGCGACCGCCCCGTCGGCCCCCTCGGCGCGCGAAAGCCCCCACTCGCTCAGGCTCCAGCCCCGCGCGAGCGCGCGCTGCCGCATGAGGACGTTGTGCTCCTTCGAGCCCGTGAAGTGGTGCAGGGCGAAGACGAACTGGTCCGGCGGCACGACGCGCAGATCCGCCTGCAGCCCGTCGGCGAGGCGCACGCTCGACTTGGTCTCGCCCCGCGCCGTCACCTCCGCCACTCCGGCCATGGAGGTGAACCAGGCCATCACCGGCCCCGGGTCCGCGGAGGCCGCGATGAAGTCGAGGTCGCCCACGGTCTCCAGATTGCGGCGGAGACTGCCCGCGTGTTCCGCACGCCCGACCTCCGGAAGCGCGCGCAGGCCCGCGAGGATCGGGTCGGCCACCGCGCGGGCGTGCCACCACAGGTGGCGCCGCGCGTAGGCCTCGCGGTTGCGGATCCCCTCGAGGATCTTCTCCTGCGACTTCTCGCCGAAGCCCGCGAGGGTCGCGACCCGGCCCGCGCGACAGGCCTCGGCCAGCGCCTCGATCGTCTCGAGCCCGAGCCGCTCATGCAGGGCCCGCACCTTCTTCGCCCCCAGCCCGGGGATCTCCAACATCGCCAACAAACCCGCGGGCGTCGCGGCCCGCAGCCGCCGGTGAAACTCCAGCCCGCCCGTCGCGTGCATTTCGCGGATCTTCTCCGCGAGCGCCCCGCCGATGCCCTTGACCTCCGCGAGCCGCCCCTCGGCGACGAGCCGGTCGAAGTCCTCCGTCAAGGTCTCCAGGACGCGCGCCCCGTTCTGGTAGGCGCGGACCTTGAACGGGTTCTCCCCCTGCAACTCCAGCAGCGTGGCGATCTCTCCCAGCACGTCGGCGATGTCGGCCCTGTTCATCGCGCGCAGTCTCCGCCGGCCGCGAGCGCCGTCAACCGGGCCCGGTCGGGCTTGCCCGCCGCGGTCCGCGGCAGCGCTTCCGCGAAGACGAGGCGCTTCGGGACCTCGTGGGGCGCGAGGGTCGCGTGCAGCCGCGCCCGGATCGCCGGCTCCGCGGCGGGCGCGAGGCCGCAGACGATCGCCACGACCGCCTCGCCCCAGCGCGCGTCGGGGACGCCCACGACCGCGACGTCGCGCACGCCCTCGCAGGCGCGCAACGCCGCCTCGACCGCGGCCGGGTCGACCTTTTCCCCGCCCGTGTTGATGAGCGCGTCCGCCCGCCCGAGGACGGTGAGCCGGCCCGCGGCGTCCAACGCGCCGCGATCGCCGGTGACGAACCCTTCACCCGTCCGGGGTCCGTCCCCCTCGTATCCAAGAAACAACGACCGAGCACGCACGACGATCCGCCCGTCCCGCACCTCCAGCTGCGCGTGCGGCAGGGCCGCGCCCGCGTCGTCGCATCCCGCGAGGAACGCCTCCGGCCGCGACGCCGTGACCTGGGCCGCGGTCTCGGTCATCCCGTAACACGGGGCGACCGGCACGCCCTCCGCCCGCGCCCGGGCGCGCAACTCCGGCCACGCCGGCGCCCCGCCGAGGAAGACGACGCGGAAACCCCGCAACCAGGCCGCGCCGCCCGGCGTTTCGAGCACGCGGGCGAGCTGCGTCGGCACCATCGAGGTGACCTCGCCCGGCCGCGCCGGCGGGAACGCGCCGCGCGCGATCTCCGGCCAGGGCGCGAGGCGGACGGATCCCGCCGAGGCCCACGCGCGCACGACCTGCATGAGCCCGCTCACGTGGTGCAGGGGAAGGTGGCACAGCGAGTCGACCGGGCCCCCGCCGAGCCACGACTGGACGCCGCGCGCCGCGGCGAAGAGCGTCCCCCACGTGTGGATCGCCAGTCGCGGTCCTCCCGTCGTGCCCCCGGTCGCGATCAGGAGGCGCGTCTCCCCGGGCGGCTCCGCGGCCACCGGATCGGCGCCCGGACCGGCCAACACCACGCGCACCGGCGCGTCGCTCGCGAGCGCGCTCGCGAGCCGGTCGAGGATCCCCGCGGGGTCGGATCCGTCGACCCGCGCCGCCCGCGCGCCGCGGCGCAGTTCCTCTAGAGCCGAAGCCACGTCGCCCCCACGTCGAGCGCGCGCACCGCGTTCGCGTCGCAAACCGGTTCGCGAAGGAATCCGCCGAGCCCGTCGTCGGGGAAGAACGCCCCGACGCCGAACCCGAGCGCGCGCGTGACGCCGCAGTCGAACGCAAGCCCGATGGCGGCGCGAAGACCGACGTCGGTCTCGAGCGCGCTGGAAAAGACGAACCGGTCCGGCGCGACCGCCACCTCCGCACGCAGCGCGGCGGCGTCGCCGACGAACGCGGGCTTGATCACGAACAAGCCCTCCCAACCCAGGTCGCGCCAGCGTTTGACGTCGTCGGCCGAGCGCACGGATTCGTCGAGCGCGACCGTCGCGGCGTGGTCGCGCGCGAGCGCGAGCAGATCGCGATCTGCCCCGGCGGGCAGCGGTTGTTCGAGGAACTCCACCGGCCACGCCTGCGCGAGCTCGAGCCAGCGCGAAGCGTCGCGGACCGCGAGTCCGCCGTTGGCGTCGAGCCGGAGTTTCCCGGAGGACGGCAGCGCCTCGCAGACGCGCTCGACCAGGGTGCGCTCCTCGGGGAAGGCGGCCGCGCCGATCTTGAGTTTGAAGGTGGCGAAGCCGTCGTCGGCGAGACGGCGAAGGGCCTCGGGCGCGCCGGCCCCTCCGGGCAGGAGGGCCGCCACCGGCGCGGTCGCCCGCGGCGGCGCGTCGTCTCCCGGGTCGAGCCCCGCGAGGGCGGCGGCGACCGCGGCCCGACAGCAGGGCAGGCCGCGGGGCGCGTCCTCGAGGCGGGAGCGTTCGGCGCGGCCGGCGAGCGCGGCGATCCACGCCAGCGCCCCGGCGAGCGTCTCGGTGCCGAACGCCTCGAGCGGCGCGATCTCGCCGAACCCCACCCGGCCGTCCGCGTCTTCGAGGCGGAGGAGGATCCCCTCGCGCGCCTCCCAGACTCCGCGCGAGGTCCGCACCGGCACGCGAAACGGCCGGCGATAGACCTTGAAGGCGAGCTGCACCCGCGAAGCACCCACGCGGCCGAACAAACCAGCCCGCCCCCCGCGCGCAAGCGGCGTCCTCCACGCGGGAGACCGCGCTTGCGTTCGCCCGGCGCGGCGCCCACGGTCGGCCGGCAACATGACTCCCGAGTCGATTGCCCGCGGCGCCGACGACGCCGAGTTCCTCCTCCCGGTGGAGGCCTTCTTTCCGGCCCAGCGCGGGGCCGCCCTGACCTTCGACGACGTTTCGTTGGCGACCAACTTCTCCGACATCCTGCCGAAGGACGCCGACCTCGCGACCAGCCTCTCCGAACGGCTGACGCTCCAGGTGCCGATCCTCTCGAGCGACATGGACACGGTGACCGAGTCGCGCATGGCCATCGCCATGGCCCTCAACGGCGGCATGGGCCTGATCCACTACAACCTGCCCCTGCGTCGCCAGATCGAGGAGGTCGCCCGGGTGAAGCACCACATCCACGGCTTCATCGACGACCCGATCACCGTGCGCGCCGACTGGCGGATCGCCGACGTGCTCACGATGATCGAGCAGAAGAAATACGCCTTCCGCAGCTTCCCGGTCGTCGACGAGAGGGGCCTGCTCGTCGGACTCGTCACCGGCAGCGCGGTCAAGGAGGTCTACCGCAACCGCACCGTCGCCGAAGCGATGACGCCGCGCGCCAGCCTCCTCACGGTCAAGCAGCGCGAGATCGCGCGAGATCCGATCCGGCAGGCCGCGGACTTCTTCGCCGAACACATCGGCATCACCAAGATGCTCGTCGTCACCGACGAGGACCGGCTGAGCGGCCTCATCACGCTCTCCGACATCGAGGCGATCCTCGGCGAGGCGAAATCCCGCCGCAAGGCGAGCCGCGACAGCGCGTTCAGCCTCGTCGTCGGCGCGGCGGTCGCGCCGTTGCGCACCCCCGACGGGGCGCTCGACCGCGACCGCCTCCTCGGCCACGTCGGCGCGCTCGTCGACGAGGCGGTGGACGCGGTCGCCGTCTCCACCGCCCACGGCCACACCGCCGGAGTCGGCGCGATGGTGCGGATGATCCGCGACGCGTTCCCCGACCTCACGATCCTCGCCGGCAACGTGACCAGCGGCGAGGGCGTCGAGCACCTCGCCGCGTGCGGGGCCGACGCCGTCAAGATCGGCCAGGGCCCGGGCTCGATCTGCACGACCCGACTCGTCGCGGGCGTGGGCGTGCCGCAGTTGACGGCGCTCTACCTCGCCTCCCGCGCCGCCGCGCGCCGGGGCGTGCGCATCCTCGCCGACGGCGGCATCACCAAATCCGGCGACATCGTGAAGGCCTTGAGCATGGCCGACGCCGTCATCCTCGGCGGGCTCCTCGCCGGCTGCCGCGAGGCCCCGGGCGAGATCATCGAGATCCGCGGCAAACTCTACAAACAGTACCGCGGCATGGGCAGCCTCAACGCGATGAAGGCCGGCTCCGCCTCGCGCTACGGCCAGGACAAGACCGACACCGCGCGCAAACTCACCGCCGAAGGCATCGAGGCGTTGAAGGAGGTCTCCGGCTCCGTCGACAACGTCCTCGCCGACCTTATCGGCGGCATCCAGTCGGGCATGGGCTACCTCGGGGCCCGGGATCTGCGCGAGATCCGGAGCCGCGCCCGCTTCGTCCGCGTCACCGCCGCGGGGATGAAGGAGGCCGCGCCGCACGACGTGATCGAAGTCTCGACCCGCAAGGACGACTGAGCTTGGAAAAACGCAGTCGGAACGGACACGGAGGCCACGGAGATTGCAGAGGCGACTCACGGAGCGGCGCTTCGGAGAGATCCGCGCTTCGAGCGCCGGCTCACCACCCGGGTGAGACGAACAATCGCCCGAAAGCGAGACAACGTTTCGTGAACCCTGTGTTTCCTCTGAGCCCTCTTTGGTCCAACCGCTCCGAATAAGCTGAGGGCAGGTTTTGCGTTGAACCGCCCCCGCCCGCTCGCTTCCTCCTCGATGGCAACAGGGGCGGGCGCCTCGGTGGCCTCCCGCGCATGTCCCTGACTCCATTCTCCAGCCTCCTCATCGCCGACGTCGGCATCAGCATGGGCGACGAGGGCAAGGGGCGACTCATCCCCGAGATCGTCCACGAGCTCCGCGAAACCACCGGCCGGGCCGCGCCCGTGGCGATCGTGCTCAAGGTCAACGGCGGGGCCAACTCCGGCCACACCGCCGGCGGGATCAAAATCAACCTCCTCCCCGCCGGAGTGATCGAGGAGTCGGTCGAGACGCTCGCCCTGGGCAGCGGCGTCGTGGCCGATCCCCGCAAGATCTGGTGGGAGACGCGCCCCCTCGAACGGCGCGGGATCCCGATCCTGCGCCGGCTCCTCATCGACGAGCGCGCGATGGTCTCCGACCTCACCCACCGCCTCCTCGACCTCGCGTGGGAGGACTACCGCGTGCGGATCCTTCGCGAGGAATCGCGCGGCTCGACCGGCCGCGGGATCACCCCGGCCTATCAGGACGAGATCTCGCAGTTCCGCATCGGCTACGCGGAGTTCTGCGGCGACCGCGCGGACTTCTCCCGCCGGCTCGCGCAGCGCGTCGAACGGGCGATGCGGGTCATCGAGCACGTCTGCCTCGTCGAACCGGCGACCTTCGCCGGCTTCTTCGACACGCTCACCGCGGCCGAACAACGGGCCAATCGCGAGTCGATCGAGGCGGGCCTCTTCCCCGCCGCGGAGTTCGACTTCACCCGTTTCCGCGGCGCGGCGCCCTTCTCGGTCGACCTCGAAGCGCTCGTCGGCGCCTACTGGGAAGCGGGCTGCGCCCTGCGCGAGCGCATCGGCGACGTGCGCGAGGCCGTGCTCGGTGCGCTCCGCGCCGGTCGGAGCGTGATCGGCGAATTCGGCCAGGCCTACTGGCTCGACAAGCGCCACGGCTTCTCCCCCAACGTCACCGCCTCGCACACCTACACGCCGGAGTTCTTCGTCTCCGCCGGCGTCCCCACCCAGCCGATCCACACCTTCGGCGTGGCCAAGGCCTACGACACGAAGGTCGGCACCCACGTCTTCATCACCCGGATGGAGGACGAGCACCCGCTCGCCGGGCTTCTGAAGACGCTCGAGTTCGGCACCTCGACCGGCCGCCAGCGCATGGTCGGCTGGTTCGATGCGGTCGAAAAGGGCGACACGCTCCGCTACGGCGGCTACCAGGATCTCATGATCAACAAGATCGACGCGCTCACCCACCGCGGCGGGTGGCGCGGCGACCTCCTCATCTGTACCCATTATCTGGATGTCGACGGGACCCCGCACCACCACGTGCCGCGCAACCCCGCCGTCCACCGCCGCCTCCGCCCCGCCTGGCTCCGCCGCCCCGGGTGGTCGGAGGACATCAGCGGCGTGCGCTCCTTCGGCGACCTGCCGCGCAACGCCCGCGCCTACGTCGCCGCGATGCTCCGCACGACCCTCGAGGCCGCCCACCACGGCGAACCCCTGCCCTCCGCGCTTCCCAACCTCCGCTACATCGGCGTCGGTCCCGACCCTTCGCAGATCATCAAGGACGTGCCTCCGACCCGGGAGTTGATCCGCCCCGGAGCCTTCGACTGACGCCGGTTCCGGGGAGCGCCTGCGTCCCGCAGGCTGTCCTCGGCGTCCCGCCGAGGGCTTCGGGCGCCGGGGCGTGACGCCGTCGCCGGCGCGCGAGGGGGACGCGTGCGCTCCCCCGGATCAGACGCGGAGCTCCGGGTGGGCGCGCGCGTAGTCGGCCGCATACCGGAGAAACGCCGCCTTGAGGCGGGCCGAAACGGTGTCGCCGCCCACCCCGTAGCGGTGGTCGTCGATCGCCTCCACCGGGCCGACATCGCGCGTGCTCGAGGAGACGAAGCATTCCGCGAAAGCGCCGAGCTCCTCCGGCCGCACGGTCCGCTCCCGCACCGCGACGCCCGCCGCCTCGGCGACCGGGCCGAGCAGGAAGGCCCGGGTGACTCCCTCGAGGATCCCCGCCGCCAGCGGCGGCGTCACGGCCCCGCCATCGCGGACGAAGAAGAGGTTGCTCACGGCCGCCTCGGTGACCTCGCCCGCCTCGTTGAGGATCACGACCTCGTCGGCCCCGCGGGCCCGCGCCTCGCGCAGGCAGAGGAGGTTGTTGAGGTAGTTGCCGGTCTTCCACGCCGGGTTGAGCGCGTCGGGAGAGTTGCGCCGCAGCGCACGCGCCACGCTCAACCGCAGTCCCGAACGGCCGGCGACGGGTGCGCCCTGCGGCAGCGCCTGCACGAGAAGGACCCACGCCGCGCGCTCCGCGAGGGCGATGTCGAGCCCGATCCGGCCCGAGCCGCGCGTCACCTGAAGGCGGACGTAGACCTCGCCCTCGTCGCCGGTGTGCGATCGATAGGCCGCCACCGTCCGTCCGATCTCGGCGACGAGGCCCTCGACCGTGAGGTCCGTCCGCATATGGAGGGCGGCGGCGGAGCGCTCGAGCCGCCGCCAATGTTCGTGAAACCCGAACAACACCCCGTGGTAGGTGCGCCATACTTCGTAGATCGCATCGCCATAAAGGAACCCCCGATCGAGCGGTGCGATCGAGGGCCGGGTCGCGTCGTGCAGCTCTCCCGATGTATTGGCCTGGATGTAGTCGCGCATGGAGGAAGGGCGGATCGGTCGCCCACCGAACCGGAGGAGACCGCGGCACTCCAACAAAAAACCCCGCCGTATCTCGGGCGGGGTCGAAGAGGTGACGCGGGACCGTTCTCTATTCGGCCTGCTTTACGAGACCCGCGGCGCGCTTGACGTTTCCGACGGTCGGGAGCGAAATGCCGAACTTCGCCGCGATCGAGGAGCCGGTGCCGCCGTCCTTGATCGCCGCGATGATCTGATCGCGAAGCTCGGGCGTGATCTTGGTGCGCTTGCGGCGCTTCTTTTCCTTGGCGGGGCCGGCGCCCTTCGCCGCGCGCTTGGCCGGACCGGCCGCCTTGAGGGCGGCGATCAGCGCCTCCCGCGTGTCATAGCCGAGCTCGACGTGCAACGAGCGCAATTGCGCATCCCGTTCGGCGAGGATCTGCTTCTCGAGACTGCTGACTTTCGCCTTCTGATCGGCGAGCTCCTTGAACTTTTTACTGAACATAGGCCGTCAGCTACGAGCAGGCCGTCGGACAATGCAAACCCAATATCATGTCAGGACCCGCCCGGATCCGAAGACAACAGGCCGTCGTCCATGACATCCTCCACGCGAAGGGCGCCCGGCCGCACCAATCCCAGTTCCTCCAACTGCCGGAGCTGTTCGGCGAAACGCTCGCGGGTGATCGCACCGAGCGGCCGGTCGCCCGGGTCGCGTCCGGTGACGAGCCGCTCGTCGATGATCATGCGACGGGAGAACTCCAGGTATTCGGGGGTCGCCTTGTCGTTGAGGCGGAGCATCGCGCGGTGCGCGGCCGCCGGATCGCCCTCCAGATACGCCTTCCAGCCCCGCATGGAGGCGGCGAGGAACCGGCGCGTCGTCTCGGGCTCGGACCGCACCCAGTCGCGGTTGCCCACGACGACGACATACGCGCGATAGCCGGCGTCCCACGGATGCAGGTACTTGGGCACGACGCCTTCGCGCCGGAGAAAGAACGGCTCGGCGATATAGAAGCCCTGTTGGATGAAAAGCGGATCGGCGACGAACCGCCCGAGGCCGAAACTCTGGGGGACGATGGTGAGGTCGATGCCATAGCGGCGCTGCACATAGGCGAGGAACACCCACTCCGGCCGCGCCATGACGGTCTTGCCGTCGAGATCCTCGAATCCGGAGATCGGGTTGGAGGCGTGGAGCATCAACACCGACGGGTCCTCCTGAAAGACCGCCGCGACGTTGAGAAGCGGCAAACCCTCCGCGATCGCCTGGATCGTGGTCGTCGATTCCGACTGGCCGAACTGTACCTCGCCGGTCGCCAGCTTGCGGTGGACGTTGGCGTTCGGACCGCCGGGCAGGAGCGTGACGTCGAGGCCCGCCTCCACATACCAACCCTCGGCCTCGGCCTGAAAGAAGCCGCCGTGCTCCGGCTCGGCGAACCAGTCGAGCTGCATCACGATCCGCGTCCGCGTCGGAGCGCCCGCTTCCCTTTCGACACGGGGGCCGCAACCTCCGGCCACCAGCACGACCAACAACCCGATCCCCGACACGATGCTTCTACGCATGACGCGGAAGTCTGCCCGTCGGCGCGCCGAAGGCAATCGGGCGCCCGGCGTCATCCGCGCTCCGGTGCGGCGAACGGGTTGAACTCGCGTTCGATCTCGAGGGTCGTGAGCGGGCCGTGCCCGGCCGCCACCACGACATCGCCGGGCAGCATGGTCCACAGGCGCCGCGCATGCCGCACCACCGCCGCGCCGTCGGGAAAGCCTCCACCCACGGATCCACAAAAGAAAAGATCCCCCGCGAAAAGCACCCTTCGCCCGACCGGCCGGTCGCTCCGACCGACGAGGAAACAGAGATGCTCCCGCGCCGGCCCGGGAGTCGAGAGCACCTCGATGCGGAAGCCGGCGCACTCCAGGACCTCGCGATCCGCGAGCACCCGCCGGCCCGGGCGGGCCGGCCCCGGCCCCATGCAATGGGGCAACCCGAAGCGCTCGCGCGTCTCTTCGCAGGCCCCGGCGTGGTCGGAGTCCCAGTGGGTGACGAAGTGCCCGCCAAGCCGCCTCACCTCCTCGGGCCACGCGGCGCGCAGGGCTTGGGCACAACTGCCGGAGTCGAAGAGCACCGCCTCGTCCGAGGAACAGCGCCGCACGAGGTAGGCGTTCACCACGCCGACGCCGTACGGCATCGCGAGGACGTGCAGACAGAAGGGCAGGCCCGGGGCCTCCGGTTCGGGATAGCGGCCCTCGGCGAGCGCGCGCAGTCCCGCCTCGTTCAACCCCAGCGCATCGGCCAGCCGGCCGAGCTCGGACGCGGAGAAGTCGTAACGGTAGTCGAGCGCGTCCTTGATCCGGCCGACGTCGATGCCCGAGCGCCCGGCCAGTTGATCCTCCCGCAGGCCGGTCCATTTGAGCGCCTTCTCGAGCACGTCGCCCAACTCATCCTCGAGGGCCGGTGAACGAAACATGCCGCACCGTAGCGTTTTGCCGGGCTCTGGCAAAAAAAAGGATTCCGCCGCGGCGACGCGCTCCGCAACCTCCGCCCATGTCGTCCCCGACGTCCACCGACGAGGAGGTCCTCGCGATCTTCACCCGCACCCGCGCGTTGCTCACCGGCCATTTCGTCCTGCGCTCGGGGCTGCACAGCGGCCATTTCTTCCAATGCGCCCGGGTCTGCGAACACATGGCGGAGGTCGAGCGCCTCGGCGTGCTGCTCGTCGACCGGCTCGCCGCGCTCGGGCTGCGCGACTTCTCGACCGTCCTCGCTCCCGCGATGGGCGGATTGGTGATCGGGCAGGAGGTCGCCCGGCGTTGCGGCGCCCGCTTCCTCTTCGCGGAGAAGGAGGACAACGTCCTCGTGCTGCGGCGCGGCTTCGCCTTCGCCCCCGGCGAACGCGTGTTGATCGTCGAAGACGTGATCACCCGCGGCGGCCGCGCCCAGGAATGCCTCGAGATCGTCCGCAAGGGCGGCGGCGTGCCGGTCGCACTCGCCGTCCTCGTCGACCGCAGCGCCGGCGAGGCCCGCTTCGACGTCCCCGTCGCGGCGCTGATGCGGATGAGTTTCCCGACCTTTCCCGCCGACGCCCTCCCGCCGGAGCTCGCCGCCCTGCCCGCGACCAAGCCGGGGAGCTGACGGCCCTCCGTTGCAAACGTCCTTTGCGGCAGGCGCGCCCGTGCCCCTCGGCGAGGGGCGCGCCACCTCGATCCGATTCATGTGCCGCCCGGTCATTCGTCTCGCAGGGTGGCCCGCCTCTCGCCGAGAGGCGTGATCCGATCGCCCGCCGCGATCCACCGGCAAATTGGTCGGGGTGGTGAGATTCGAACTCACGACCTCTACGTCCCGAACGTAGCGCTCTACCAGGCTAAGCTACACCCCGACGGTGGGCGATCGATTCGCCCGGACGAAAGAACGGCGACGTTTCGGGTTTCACCCCGGCGGCGCAACACTAAACATACCGCTCCACCCTCGCGCTCGCGCTCCTGGAAAAACCCTTCCCCATGAGAAACATCCGCAGACTCCGCTCGACCCTTGCGGTCGCGCTCCTAGCCTCCGCGCCCGCCACCGTCGCCCTCGCGACACCAGCCACGATCACGATGCAGGCTTTTGGAAAGACCACCGACGGCGTCGCCGTCTCCCTCTTCAGCCTCCGCAACTCGCGCGGCGTCCAGGCCGACATCACGAACTACGGCGGCATCGTCACCCGCCTGATCGTGCCCGACCGCCAGGGGCGGATGGGAGACGTGGTCCTCGGCTACGACTCACTCGAACACTACCTCGCCGGCTCGCCCTACTTCGGGGCGATCATCGGGCGCTACGGCAACCGCATCGCCCACGGCCGCTTCTCCCTCGACGGCGTGACCTACGACCGGCTCGCGAAGAACAACGAGCCCGGCGGCATCGGCTGCAACCTCCACGGCGGCGCCGTCGGCTTCGACAAGGTCGTCTGGAGCGCCTCCCCCGCGATCGTCGACGGCGCGCCCGCGCTCCGGCTCACCCACCGTTCGATCGACGGCGACGAGGGGTTCCCCGGCAACCTCGAGGTCGCCGTCGTCTACACGCTCACCGAGGCCGACGAGCTGCGGATCGACTACACCGCGACGACCGACAAGCCGACCCCGGTTAACCTCACCAACCACTCCTACTTCAACCTGAAGGGCGAAGGCGAGGGCGACATCCTCGGCCACGTCCTCACGATCGCCGCATCGCGCTTCACCCCCGTCGACCGCGGCCTCATCCCGACCGGCGAGATCGCGCAGGTGCGCGGCACGCCCTTCGACTTCACGGCGCCCGCCGCGATCGGAGCCCGGATCGACGACCCCGCCGAACAACTCCGCTTCGGCAAGGGCTACGACCACAACTGGGTGCTCGACCACGGAGGCGGCCGGCCGGCCCTCGCCGCGACGGTCTACGAACCGGTGACCGGTCGCACGCTGGAGGTCTGGACCGAGGAGCCCGGCGTGCAGTTCTACGCCGGCAACTTCCTCAACGGCTCCCACGTAGGCAAGAGCGGCCGGCCCTACCGGTTCCGCAACGGCTTCTGCCTCGAGACCCAGCACTTCCCCGACTCGCCCCACCAGCCCTCGTTCCCCTCGACGATCCTGCGCCCCGGCGAGACCTACCGCACGACGACGATCTACAAGTTCGGCGCGCGGTGACCGGTCGCGTTCGAGCCCGGCTCCTCGGAAGCGACGGCGGGACGCCGTCGCGGGCACGCGAGGACGCGTGCGCTCCGCAAGCCGTTCGGACCGACTCGAGCACGAACGGTCTCAGCGCCCGATCGCTTCGACCCGGTAACTGAAGCGGTACTCCCGCGCCCCGAGGCGGTAGGGCTCCAGGCAGATCGCGCCCCACGAGTTGTCGCCGCCGACGCCCATCTGCGCGAGATCGACGTTGAGGGTCGCCTGCGTCGGCACCCCGAGCTGCCACGAGTAGTCCTTGTCCTCCATGTGCGCCTTGCTCCAAGGGAGGGCGTTGCAGCTCAGCGGCCGCCCGCCCGTGATCCGCAGGCCCGCGCCGTCGGCCCGCCGGATCTCCAGCCAGCGCACGTCGACCTTGTTGCCCGTCTCCTGCGGTCGCGAGTAGTCGGTCCAGTTGTCCATCAGCGTCGTGGCGTGGATCCCCAGCCGCGCGAAGCGACGGTCGGGGTAGGTCTCCTCCGGGCCGCGGCCGTGCCAGCGGATCCGGTCGAACTCCGGCTCGAGGATCCACTCCGTGCCCACCCGCGGCAGCAACGGCAGGCCCTCCGAGGCCGTGTATCCAAACTCCACCCACACGGCCCCGCCCCCGTCGACGCGGTGCGTCAACACGACCTCCGCGCGCCCCTCCGCCACCGGGCCGCGGGCGACGATCTCGACGAACGCCTCCGTGCGCCGCACCTCGACCGAGGCCGGCCGCCAGCGGGGCCCGGCGTCGCGCCAAAGGTTGCTCGCCTTCAGCGCGCCCCGCGGCCCGCCCTCGGCCCGCCGGCCCAGACCGGCCCCGTTGTCGTTGTCGGTCGGGACCCGCCAGAAATCCGGCCGCGGCCCGCGCCGCACCAGCGGCTCCCCGCCCTTGCGCCACTCGCGAAGCACGCCGGTGCGCCGGTCGAAGACGACGCTCCAGTCGCCGCCCGCGCACACGATGTCGTCCCCCTCCTCCCGCAACCCGGGCGCGGGGCCGGCGGAGGTCGCGGCCGGCCGGTCCCGCGGGCCGCCCAAGGCGAACTCGTCCCAACCGAGCTCGTATCCACGCTCCCACCACGGACCCGCCGCGCGGGTGCGGTGACTCAACTGCAGCACCGCCTCGCCACCGCCCGCCGCGACCGCCGCCGCCGGGAGCTCCGAACGGGCCTCCGCCCGCGGTGCGAGCGGCCCCGTGTCGAGCACGCCCTCCGCGACCACCTCGCCGTCCTCCAGCCGCCGCCAGTGCACCTCGAGGACGCGCCCAGCATCGAGGAAGTCGTAGCGGTTCTTCAACCACACGGCGCGCGGCTCGTCGGCGCTCCACCGCGCGGTGAGCGGCTGCACGACGTGCTTGAGGGCCGCGAGCCCCGGGCGCGGCTCGTGCCGGGCGGAGACGAGGCCGTTGAAACAGAAGTTGCCGTCGGTGTGGACCGCCGCGCGCGTCTCCCACCAGCCGCCGTAGGCGAGGAAATCGGCCCGGCCGCGCGGATCCCGCACGCCGTACGGGACCGGCTGCCGCAGACCCTGGTCCATCCAGTCCCAGACGAACGCCCCCGCGAGGCGCGGCTCGCTCCAGATCCGGTCCCAGTAGGCGTCGAGGCCGCCGTTGCTGTTGCCCATCGCGTGGGTGTACTCGCACCAGAGGAACGGCTTGTCG
>DAIPIQ010000194.1:0-7265 GCA_036770745.1 Opitutaceae bacterium
AGCGGGTTGTCGCGAAGGATCTCCCACGAGGTGTTGCAGGTCTCCTTCCCCCAGAGGCCGAAGCCGGTGAGGAGCAGCGTCTTCATCGCGGTGGCAACAAAACCTCCGGCGTGCGCGCATGGCGAGCGCGGTGTGGGCGCACGAACGGCGTTGCCCGTAGCCGCCGGGCCGGCTTCATCGCCGGGCTCCCATGACCACCGAGCCCGCCCTCCAGTCCGTGAACCGCGCCCGTCGTCGCGCGGTGTGGGCGCTGCTCGCGACCGCGGCCTGCTGGAGCGTGAGTTTTCCGCTGGGCAAGGCGATCGCGCTCATCCACGAGCGGCTCGTGCCCGGGGGTTCCGAGGTGTTCATCACCTGTTCGACCATCTGGCCGCGCTTCGTCCTCGCGACTGCGCTGCTCGCGCTCGTCGCGGGGCGGGCGCTCGGCGGCGCGACCCGCGCCGAGTGGCGGCAGGGCCTCGGGCTGGCGGGGTTTCTCTCCGCCGGCCTGCTGTTGCAGGTGGACGGTCTGCGGCGGACCGACGCCTCGACCTCGGCGTTCCTCACCCAGTGCTATGTCGTCCTCGTGCCGTTGTGGGTCTTCGGCCGGCGGCGGCGGATGCCGACGCCGCGGGTCCTCTGGAGCATCGTGCTCGTGGTGGTCGGAGTCGCGATCCTCGCCGATCCCGACTGGCGGAGGCTGCGGATCGGGCTCGGGGAGTCGGAGACGCTCGTCGCGACCGTGTTCTTCGCGGGACAGATCCTCTGGCTGGAGCGGGCGGAGTTCCGCGGCAACCGGCCGCTCGTCGCGACGACCCTGATGTGCGCCGGCACGGGTGCGGTCTTCCTCGTGGCGGCGGCGCTCACCGCGCCCGAGGCGGCGGCCTTGGCGGCGCCGTTCCGGTCGGGACCGTGGGTGACCTTCGTCGTGGTGGTGGCGATCGCCTGCACCTTCATCGCCTTCACCCTGATGAACACCTTCCAGTCCACCGTCGGGGCGTCCGAGGCCGGCGTCATCTACGCGACCGAACCGCTCTGGGTGGCGTTGCTCGCCCTTTTCCTGCCGGCCTGGCTCTCCGTGTATTCGGGACTCGACTACGTCAACGAGAGCCTGACCGAGCGGCTCCTGCTCGGCGGCGGGCTCATCACCGCGGCGAATCTCGTGCTGCACCTGCGGCGATCGCGCCCGCCCGCGCGGTCGACCGTCGGGACCACCGCCTGAAGAAGGCGGCTCCGGCGGAAGGGCGGCCGTCCCCGACCCCGGATCGGTCGCGGAGAGCCATTCGGCTTGCGGGCCGGGGGGGCCGTCCTATTCGTTCCCCGGGTATGAGTTCGCCCCGATGGCTCGGTCCGGTTCTTGCGGTCGCGTTCACCGTTTCCCAACCGGCGGGCGGGCAGACCCCGGGCGCGGCCCCGACCGAGGCCTTCAAGCCGGCCACCGTCGAGGAGGAGGATGCAGCGCGCTTCGACCAGCTCGATCTCAACCGCGACGGGTGGCTCTCCGGCTCGGAGATGGCCGGCCTGCGCCACTACGATGCGAACAACGACGGCGAGGTCGACCGTGAGGAGTTCCTCGCCGGGCGGGCGGGCGAGCGCCTGCTCCTGCGCGATGGCACGGTACTGCCGGAGGACCTCGATCTCTTCGAGGCGCTCGACTCCACCGCTTCGGGCTACATCTCGGGCGTCGACATCGGGAGGGGCGGGGTCGAGGCGTTCGACTTCGACGGCAACGGCCGGGTCACCCGGCAGGAATTCTACCGCGGGCGGGCCGAGCAACGCCGCCAGATGGAGCTGGCCGCGGCCGCCGCGCGCGAGGCCGAGCTGCGCCGCCGCCGCGCCGCCGGCGAGCCCGATCCGGCGCCGCCGCTCGACCAGCCGCTCCGGCCCAAGCCGGGCCTGATGATCGGCCGCGTGCTGACGCCGGAGGGCAGGCCGGTCGAGCGCTTCTCCATCGAATTCATGGGCTACAACATCGACGCCCGCGATCCCCGGATCGACGGCCGCGGCGTCGCCGACCCCAACCTCATCGGCCGCGTCGAGGGTCGCGACGGCTACTACGAGATCCGGCTGCCCGACGGCTCCTTCGGCTTCGCCGCGAGCATCTCCATCCCGGTCGCCGGCGGCTCGAAACGCTACCCGTTGCGCAGCGCCGACGAGCGGCAGACGATCGACTACATCGAGGTCCGCCGCAGCGGCGAGGGCGCGATCAAGAACCTCGTCTGGGATCCCGCCTCGAGCGAGATCAAGGCGGGCAACTGAGCCGGGTCGAGCCGGTCGGCACGGGCACGGAGCCGCCGAGATCCCGGAGGGGCATCACCGAGTGGTGCTCCGAAGGGAGCCTTGTTCCGAGAGTCGGCTCTGCTTTCAAGCGGGGCGAAGAAACGCACGAAGTTGGGGCAATGCTCCGAGGGTTTCGTGCCCCGGGCGGTCTCGCCCTGTTTGCGCCGCGGTCCGACTGCTTCGGATGGTCGGGGATGAATCCCGCGGGGGAAACCGGGGAGACCGGTGGGCGGGAAACTGGAGCCGGCAGTCGGATTCGAACCGACGACCTACGGTTTACAAAACCGTTGCACTACCACTGTGCTATGCCGGCAAGGCGTGTCGCTCGGTGATAGCCTTCCCCGCGACGCCGACAAGGAAATCCACGGCGCTCGCCGCCACGAGTCAGGTGTGTTTTGGGCGGGGCGGGAAAAGTACCAAATAATCATGAAACTTCCATGGCGGGCGCGTCCGGTGGTGTGCTAAGGTTCCTTCGACGACCCGCAGTCGGGCTCGTCTCCCCAACCTCAAACCCAACAACCCGGCCCGCTCCCCCGCCGATCGACCCCCGAAGCGTTTCGGGCCTCGTCGCCTGGTGGCCTGCCCGGCTCCATCGAACCATGAGAACCCTCCTCGTCCGCGCCTTCGCGCTCATCCTCGCGCTTTCCCTCTGCTCGCAGGGGGTGACGCCCGCCTCCGCCCAGTCCTCCGAAGCCGGAGTCGTCACCGGCCGTGTCTTCAACGAGCGCACCGGCGAATACGTGCGCAACGCCGAGATTTCGATCGCCGGCTCGCCCGTCACCGCCACCTCTGGCAACGGCGGCTACTACCGCATCGCGAACGTCCCCGCCGGTCCCGTCGAGCTGGTGGTCAACTTCGCCGGCTACCCCGCCTCCCGCGCATCGGTCTCCGTCGAAGGCGGCCGGACGAGCACGCTCGACATCGTGATCGGCGCCTCCGGCCCGGGCCGCCCCGGAGCCGAGGATACGATCGTGCTCTCCGAGTTCGAGATCTCTTCGGAGCTCGAGGGCAACGCCAAGCAGATCATGAATCAGCGCGCCTCGATGGACCTCGGGCGCTCGATCGCCTCCGACGTCTTCGGCGACGTCACCGAGGGCAACGTCGGCGAGTTCCTGAAATACCTTCCGGGCATCGAGATGGAGTATGTCGAGGCCGACACCCGCGGTCCCCGTCTCGGCGGCCTCAATCCGGAATACACCGGCGTCTCCGTCGACGGGATGAAGTCGGCGAGCGCCGACGGCTTCATGCAGTATGGTGGCACCGAAAACGGCGGCACCGGCCTCGGCGGGCGTTCGTTCAGCTTCGAACAGGTCTCGATCAACAGCATCGAGTCGATCGAGATCTCGCGCGTCACGCCCCCGAACCTCGACGCCGACGCGCCCGCCGGCACGATCAACCTCAAGACCAAGCGCGCCTTCGACCGGAAGAAGCGGCAGATCAAGTGGTCGCTCAGCGGCGGCTTCAACTCGGAGGAGTTCACCCTCAACCGCACCACTGGTCCCGGCGATTCCGGCCGCACCCACAAGGTGAAGCCCTCGCTGGCCTTCAACTTCGCCGATTCGTTCTTCGACAACCGTTTCGGCGTCCTCCTCGGCGTCAGCGTCTCGAACCTCTACAACGAGCAGTACCGCGCCCAGCACCTCTACAACCGTACTCCCACCGCGACGGACACCCGCCCGCAGGTCCTCACCCAGCTCACGATCAAGGACGGGCCCAAGTGGACGAATCGCACCACCTACACCGGCACGTTCGACTACAAGGCCTCGGACAGCCTCCGCTTCGGGCTCAACCTGATCTTCAACCAATACGAGGCCAACTTTTGGAATCGCAACGTGATCTTCCAGGCCGCGGCCAACGGCACCGGGGCGACCAACGGCCGGCAGTTCGTCGGCGGCGACGGCGTCACGACCTTCAACACGACCACCGCGGCCCCCGGCAACCGCTTCGTCAACACCACCGGCGGCAGCGTCACCAAGATCACCGACGGCTACAACATCAGCCCGAACTTCGAGTGGCGTCGCGGCAACCTCCTCGTCGAGGGGCGCCTCGCCACCTCGCGCTCCGAGAACTCCTACGGCAGCCTGCGTGAGCGCCGGGCCGGCTTCGGCCAGGTCAACAACCTCAACAACATCCAGTTCACCGCCTCCCGGCCTGGCCCCACCTCGGGGGAATGGACCGTGGTGCAGACCGGCGGGGCTGACTGGGCGAACCTCGCGAACTTCACCAACCCCCGCATCACCGACGACGTCCGCATCGTCAACGACGAGGTCAACGCCGCCACGCTCGACTTCACCTACAACCTCGACACCCGCAATCCCGTCGTGCTCCGCGCCGGGGCGAAGTTCCGCGAGCAGCGCACCAACACCGACCGCAAGTCCGGCATCAGCAACTGGAGCTACATCGGGCCCGGCGGTGGCACGACCGGAAGCTGGGCCGCCTATCCTTCCGACTTCATCCACGATCCCGCCACGCTCGGCGTCCGCTACCAGTCGATCTCCGGCGGCGGCGCGCCGCCCTACGCCGACACGACCGCCCTCGGTCGGCTCTTCCACTCGAACCCCGAATTCTTCGTCCAGAACATCTCGGCCACGAACTACTTCAACGCCGCCTTCGGCGACGTGCGTCGCTTCAAGGAAGACGTGCCCGCCGTCTACGTGATGGCCAACGGCAAGTTCGGCCCGGTCACCGTCCAGGGCGGCCTTCGCTGGGAAGACACCGAAACGCGCTCGCGCGAGTTCGATCCCCGGACCGCATCCGAAGTCGTCGCCGCCGGCTTCGCCGTCGACGGCAACGGCCGCGCCACCACCATCCCCGGTCTCGATTACCAGTACCTCTCCAAGCCGAAGATCGACCGCAAGGGCGACTACGACCGGCTCTTCCCCAGCCTCTCCATGAAATACAAGCTGGGCGAGAACCTCATCTTCGATCTCGGCGCCGGACACACCATCCGCCGGCCCGAGGTCACCCGACTCGTGGGCGTCGCCAGGTTCGACGAGATCAATGAGCTGATCCGCACCTCCAACTCCGGCCTGCTCCCCGAGTTCGCCGATCGCGTGGCGGGCAGCGCCGCCTACTACTTCGGCGGCACCAACAACCTCTCGCTCACCCTCGCGCATACCGAGATCGAGAATCTCTTCGTCGAAACCGACTTCGACATCGGCGACCCGGCGGTCGCCGGCCTCGGCTTCGACCCGGTGGAGTTCGCCGGCTATACCGTGCGGACGATCGGCAACAGCCCCGACTCCACCCAGTTTCGCAGCCTCGAGCTCGCCTACCGCCACTACCTCGACTTCCTCCCCGATCCGATCCGCGGCACGTCGGTATTCCTCAACTACACCCGCACCTACACGGACAAGCGCGTCCAGGGCGTGACGCCGCACGTGGTCTCGGCCGGCTTCGACTGGCGCTACAGGAAGTTCGGCTTCGGCCTCAAGGGCATCTGGGTCGACGACGCCCCGTGGACCGGCGTCACAGGTCGCTTCCGCGAGAGCAACGTGAAGCTCGACGGCAGCGTCGACTACCGCTTCAGCTCGCGCCTCACCGCCTTCGTCCAGGCCCGCAACATCACCAACGAAGACCACCACATCTACGAGGCCATCGGGGGCAACATCCCCGTGACCTGGCGCCGGGAGAACTACGGTTCCAACTGGGTCTTCGGCCTGCGCGGCGAATTTTAGTTCGCAGTTGGGTTCACAGTATGGGTTCACACCCCGGTCGGCGTCCGCCGGCCGGGGTGTCTGTTTTTCCCCTTCAGATCGCCAGGTCGGTCGCCGGCGGCGACGGATTCCGCAGGTGGGCGGACGGCGTGCGGGAGGCGGGGAGGGGACCGCCCTGCGCCCGGTACTCGCGCGGGGCCATGCCCACCATGCGCCGGAACAGCTTTGAGAAATGATAGGGATCCGGCAGGCCCGCGAGTCGGCCGACCTCCGAGATCGAGAGCGTCGTGCTGATGAGGAGTTCGCGCGCCTCGCGCATCTGCCTGGCGATGATGAAGGATTTGGCCGTCACGCCGAGGTGGCGCTGGAAGAGCTTGAGCACGTGCGAGCGGCTCCGCCCGATGATCGAGGCGAGCCGCTCGACCGTCGGGGCCTCGTGGTAGCAGCGATCGATGTAGACGAGCAGGCGCGTCAGCTCCTCCGGCCGCCGGCCGGTCTCGGTGGTGGAGGCGTTGGCGAGCCGCTCGAGCTCGCTGAGCACGACCAGCCCCAGCGCCCGACCCTCGTCCTCGCGCCGGGGAGACTCGCGGAACCAGCGGGTGACGTAGTTGATGAGACGACCGAGCGAGGTCTCCGCCTCGACGTGCAGCCGCACCACGCCCTCGAGCTTCGGCCAGAAAACATCCCCCCGGTCGGGTGAGTTGAAGAGCGGCTCGTCGACCTCGTGCGGCACGTTCGCGACCCAGGGCGAGCCCGGGCGGAGCCACGGGATGAGGTGGACGTGGGCCGTGAACATCGGATCGCGCGGTCCCGCCTGGTAGGCGATCCGCCGGTTCCACGGCAGCACGTAGAGGTCGTGGGGCTCGAGGGTGTAGCTCCGGGCGTTGACCGTGAACGTGCCGTGCCCGCTCTTGCACCAGAAGAGCGCCCGGCTCTGCACGCAGCCGTTGATGTGCGACTGGTTGGGGGCGAACTGGAACTCGCCGGCCCGGCAGACCGCGGTCGCGCCCCCGGGCCTGCCTTCGGGAGGCTCGGCGGGAGGCGGCGGAGTTCGTTTTCGAGCGTTCATCGTGATCCCGGTCGGTCCCGCGTCGGGCGGGCTGGGGGCAGGTGCGCGGCGGCGGGCACGATGCCGCCGGAAAGGAACAAGTTTCCCTCGGCGAAGCCAACGCAATCGTCCGCGAGCGCAGCGGCGTGGTGTAATCGAAAGTGGTGGCATGCCTCGGTTCTCCTCGAAACCGACGACCGCCTCCGCGCCGGGCCGGATGCATCGACCGCAGCCACGTGGCGTGCCATTGTGTGGGCCGGGGTTCATCCCCGGCTTCTGCGGCTCTCTCAGTCGGAAGCCGG
>DAIPIQ010000020.1:0-25431 GCA_036770745.1 Opitutaceae bacterium
AGGGATCCGCGTCGTAGACCTCGACGAGGCCGACGCCCTGGGTGTCGGCCACCCCGCTGAGGTGCACCGTGTAGGCGCCGGGCTCGAGCGTCATGAGGATCGCGCAATCCGCGCTCCCCGCCGGAAGCGGGAACGCGCCGAGATCCGCCGTGGTCGTCTCGATCTGGGCCGCGTTGGAGGCGGAGGACCAGCCGGTGTTGGTGGCGAGGACGTCGCCGCCACGGAAGAGGGTCAACCGCGGCGCGACGAGGTGGCCCGCGACGTCGAACGCGAAGAGCCGTGGGCCGACGCCGCGCACCAGCATCGGCTTGGGCGATGAGCCGCTGACGACGAACCCGGAGATCAGGATGTCGTCGCCGAGCGTCACGCGGGAGCGCGCCGCGACGTTCACCAGACTCGAGGTAGCCGTGATCGTGAGCGTGCCGGATACCGATCCGGTGTAGTTGGGATCGGTGATCGTCGCGACGACCACGTAGGAACCGATCGCCGACGGGACCACGGTGTCGCCATCGTAGGTGACGACGGTGGCAAGGCCGGACGGAGTCGTCGTGACCGAGACCGGCCGCGGCGCGTCGTTGAAGGGCTGGCTCGTGGCGCCGAGCACGATCGAGGCCGAGGCCGCGGTGATGTTCGCGGTGGCCGTCGGTTGGGTGAGCGTGTAGTTGCCGGCGGCGGCGCCCGCGATCGCGAGTCCGGAGATCGTGACCGTCTTGCCCGCGCCGACGGCGGCGGTCGCGAAGGCACCGGAGACCGAAGCGGTGTTCAACGTCACCACGTCGGACCCGACCACGCCGACGAGCGAGGCCCCGGAGGCGTTGATCGTGGCGGTCGTGGCGCCGTCGAACACCTTGTTCGCGGCCGTGATGCCGGAGACCGTGAGGGCCTTGGCGGTGATCGAGGCGGTGGCGGCGGGCTGGGTGAGCGTGTAGTTGCCCGCGGCGGCGCCGGAGAGCGCGAGGCCGGACACGGTGACCGTCTTGCCCGCGCCGACGAGCGCGTCGGCGAAGGTCGCGGAGGCGGCCCCGGCGTCGAGGGCGACCGTATCGCCCGCGACGACACCGACGAGCGAGGCTCCGGCGGTGGAGAGCGTCGCGGCGGTCGTGCCGTCGTAGACCTTGTCGTTCGCCGTGACTCCGGCGACCGTGAGGCCCTTCGCCGTGATCGAGGCGGTGGCCGCCGGCTGGGTGAGGGTGTAGTTGGCGGCGTCGGGCCCGGAGAGGCCGAGACCGGTGATCGTGACCGGCTTGCCGGCCCCGACCGCGGCGGTGCCGAACGAGGCGGAGGCCGAGCCCGCGGCGAGCGTGACGCCGTCGCCGGTCTCGATTCCGACGAGCGCGGCCCCGGAGGTGTTCAGCGTGGCGGCGGTCGTGCCGTCGTAGACGCGATCGACGGCGGTGACGCCGGTGACCGTGAGGGGCTTGGGCGTGATCGTGGCGGTCGCGGAAGGTTGCGTGAGCGTGTAGTTGCCCGCGCTCGCGCCGGAGATCGCGAGGCCGGAGATCGTGACCGGCTTGGCGACGCCGGCGTTCTTGTCGGCGAACACGCCGACGGCCGAACCGGTGACGAGCGCCACGGTGTCGCCACCGATGACGTTGACCAGCGAGGCCCCGCCGAAGCCGAGCGCGGCGGCGGTCGTGCCGTCGTAACCGCGATCGGCCGCGGTGACGCCGCTCACCGTGAGCGTGCGTGATTCGATCATCGCCGTCGTCGTCGCGGGCGAGAGCGTGTAGTTCGCGGCCTGGGCCCCGCCGAGGGTGAGGCCGGAGATGGTGACCGTGATGCCGGTGCCGACGCCGGGGGCGGCGAACGCCCCGGTCGCGCCGGAGGTGTTGAGCGAGACGACATCGCCGGGCTCCACGCCGTTGAGCGTCGCACCGGAGGCGTTGAGCGCCGCGGCGGTCGTGCCGTCGTAGGTCTTGTCCGCGGCGGTGATGCCGGAGACGGTGAGCGGGGCGGTCGCAATCGTGAGCGTGAGGACGGTCGAGCCGACGTTGCCGGCGGCGTCGGTGGCGCTGATCGTGACGCTGGAGACGCCGGCGGCGGTGGGCGCGCCGGTGACGGCCCCGGTGCCGGTGTTGACGGAGAGGCCGTCGGGCAGGCCGGTGGCGCCGAAGCCCACGGGGGCGCCCGACGCGGTGATCGTGTAGGAGAACGCGGCCTTGTAGGTCCCCGAGGCGGCCGAGGCGCTCGTGATCACGGGGGCGATGTTGTCGATCGTGTAGGTCTGTCCGGAGGAGAAGCCGCCGCTGAGCGGATTGGCGAAGTCGTCGGTGATGCCCGTGCCGCTGGCGTTGACGTCGAGCCGGAGCGTGCCGTCGCCGGTGTCGGTGTTGACGGTGACGTCGATCGTCGTGCCGGTGGCGGCCGAGACCGAGGCGATCGAGGCGGCGACCGTGCCCGTGGTCGTGAGCGCGAAGTCGGAGGTGTCGACGCCGGCGACGTTCTTGTTGAACGTCACGCGGAAGACCACGCTGTCGGCGTTGGTCGGGGCGTCGGCGGGGGTGAGGCGGTTGACCGACGAGACCACCGGCGTCGCGGTGGTGAAGAGTTTCACGAGCGTGCGGCCCGAGCGGGTCGCGGGCCCGAAGTAGATGTCGGTGCCGTCGAAGCCGGCCCCGGCGAACTTGTCGAGGTCGCTCGCGACCACGCCCGAGGGAAAGTTGCCATAGGTGAGGATGGCGCCGGAGGTGGCGTTGACCTTGACCACGCGGGTGTCCTCGAAGGGCACGAGCCAGACGGAGGCGCCGTCGAAGATCGCGCCGTTGAAGGAACCGGCGGCGCTCTTGGCGTAGCCGGCGGGCCACTGGGTGGCGTCGTTGACCGTGCCGTAGCCGGTCATCGCGTCGGTCGCGGTGGCGATCGAGACCACGCGGTCGGCGTCATAGGGGCTGAGCCAGATGCGAGAGCCGTCCCAGGTGCCGCCGGCGAAGGCGCGCGAGGGAAGGGTGAAGCTCGTGAGGTCGCTCGTCCAACGCGAGGCGGCGACCTCGGTCATCGACCCGTCGGAGGGGTCGACTTTGACGACGCGGTCGGCGTCGAAGGGCACCATCCAGATGCGCGTGCCGTCGAAGACGCCGCCCCAGAAGGCGGCCGCGCCCTTGGTGAACGTGCCGGGCCAGCCGTTGAAGCCGACCATCGTGCCGTCGGCCGGGTCCAGGCGGACCACGCGATCGGCGTTGTGCGGGACCATCCAGACGAAGCCGCCGGCGAAGACGCCGCCGGCGAACTTGCCCGCGTCGCCGGAGGAGATCCCGGCGGGGAAGAGATCGAAGAGGACGACGTCGCCCTTGGAGCCGCCGCCGCCGTCGGCCACCCGCACGCGGAGGACGGCGTTGCCGTTGAACGGAACCAGCCAGATGAACGTCCCGTCGAAGACGCCGCCGACGAACTTGTTCAATGTCGTGCCGACTCCGATCAGCGGATAGCCGGTCATCGTGCCGGTGGTGGAGTTCACCGCGACGATCTCGTCCGAATCCGTGGGAAGGAGCCAGAGGTCGGTCCCGACCGTGATGATGCCGCGGAAGGCGAACGTGCCGATCGTCGTGGAGCTCGGGAACGCGGAGTTGGCGGTCATGCCGATCACGTCGCCGAGCGCGGTGGCGGACACCGAACCGGTGTAGCTGATGCCGCTCTGGGAGGTGATGTTCACCGGCTGGGCCGCGGCCCCTCCGGCCAGGGCGAGGCCGGCGGCGAGGACGCCCGAACAGGCGCGCGCCGCGGCGCGAAGGTTGCGGAGGCGGGACAGGATCGAGGGGATCGGTTTCATGCGTTGATGGGAGAGGTGCGCTGGGGAGCCGGGCCGTCCCGGAGGCCGGCCGCTCGGAAGCAAGGAAGAGCCGGCGGGGGAAAGATCGTTGCCTAGGGCATCGGTTCCACGGGCCGGGCATTGAGGACAATTACCTAGCGAAAAAGCCCGCCCGCCGCCTCCGGGATTGACATCGCCCGGGGCGCGCCCGTTCATCCCCGGCTTTTTCCTCAGCCAGCCGCCATGAGCACCGAACCCACCGCGCCGAAGACCCAGAGCCTCAATCCGCTCGAGATGAATGTGAACCACACCCACATCTTCCAGCGGCACGTGACGGAGACGGGCAAGATCCTGCCCCGCAAGCTCACCGGCCTCACGGCGAAGCATCAGCGCCACATCACCCGCGCGATCAAGCAGGGCCGCAATCTGCTCTTGATGCAGTAAGCCCGTCCCGAGCGGCCGCCCCGCCCCGGCGGGAGCGAAGGCCGCCGGCGTGAACGAGGTCCGACAACCCGTGGCGACGATCCATCCCGGGGCCGAGTCGGACCTCTTTTTTTTGGCGGACGTGCTCCGCCGCGGCGAACTCGTGGCGGTGCCGACCGAAACCGTCTACGGGCTCGCGGCCAACGCCCTCGACCCGGCGGCCTGTCGCCGGATCTTCGAGGCCAAGGGGCGGCCCACGAGCGATCCGCTGATCGTCCACGTCGCAGGCCGGTCCGAGGCCGGGATGGTCGCGCACTTCACGGACGAGGCGGAGCGTCTCGCGGCCGCCTTCTGGCCGGGGCCGCTCACCCTCGTCCTGTCGAAGAAGCCGGCGGTGCCGGACATCGTGACCGCCAATCGCCCGACCGTCGCGGTGCGCGTGCCGGCGCACCCGCTCTTCCAACGGCTGCTGGAGATCTGCGGGCTTCCCCTCGCGGCCCCCAGCGCCAACCTCTTCACCCGCGTCAGCCCGACCGAGGCGGCGCACGTCGAGGCCGGGCTGGGTGACCGGATCGGACACATCCTGGACGGCGGGCCCTGCCGCGTCGGCGTCGAGTCGACGATCGTCGATCTGCGCGAACCGGGCGCTCCGGCCATCCTTCGCCCAGGCGGGCTCGCGGTCGAGGCGATCGAGGACGTGCTCGGCCGCCGGGTGCGGCGCGGCCCGGCCGCCGGCGACGCGCGCGAGGGAGCGCCCGCCCCCGGCATGATGGAGAAACACTACAGCCCGCGCACGCCCCTCGGGTTGCGCGAAGCCGCCTTCACGCCGGACGAGCTCGCGCGGGACGACGGGATCGCGCGGGTCGTCTTCGCACGCAACAGGCGCGGCTTCGGATCGCGCGCGGTCTCGTGGTTGAGCGAATCCGGCGATCCCGCGGAAGCGGCGCAGCGGCTCTACGCGCTGATGCGGGAGCTGGACGCGCGGGGTTGGGCGCGGATCGAATTCGAGCCCGCTCCGGACCACGGCCTCGGCCTCGCGATCAACGACCGGCTCCGCCGCGCCGCGGCGCGGTAGGGAGCCCTTCTCACACCTCCTGCCGCAACACCTCCAGCGGAGGGTGGGCGAGCATCCGGCGACCCGAGAGCCAGCCGGTGAGGATCGTGAGGGCGCTCACGACGACCCACGCGACGACCCCGGGCAGCACGGCGGGCGGCGTCGAGGTCTCGAACAACCACCGCCCGAGCGCCCATGCGGCGCCCCACGCGAGCACGACGCCGGCGAGGCTCGCGAGCGTCCCGAGCAGCAGGTACTCGATCACCTGGATGCGCGCGATCTGCGTCCGCGAGGCCCCGAGGGTCCGGAGCAGGACCGATTCGCGCAGACGCTGGAAACGCCCGCTCGCCATCACACCCGCGAGGACGATCAGCCCGGTGCCCACGATGAAGCCCGCCATGAAGCGGAACGCGAAACCGACCTTGTCGAAGATCCCGTCGAGCGTCTCCAACACAAGCATGAGGTCGACGGTCGAGACGTTCGGGTAGGCCCCGAAGATCGCGCGCTGCAGGCGCGCCGAGGCGCCCCCGTCGGCCACATGGGTCGACATGATGCGGAACTGCGGCGCCCCCTCCAGCGCGCCCTCGGGAAACACGACGAAGAAGAACGGCTGGAAACGCCGCGTCTCGACCGCCCGGATGCTCGCGAGCACGCACTCGATCGGCACGCCCTGGACGTCGAAGACGAGCCGGTCGCCGATCGCCAGACCGAGGTCGGAGGCGATGTCCGCCTCCAGCGAGATCGGCGTCGGCCCGTCCCCGGGAGGGACGCGCCCGACCCACTCCCCGGCGACGAGGCGCTCGGCGGAGTTGAGCTCCGCGCGGTAGGTCGATCGATACTCCCGGGTCAGGACCCAGCGAGGAGTCCGTCGATCCGGATCCCGGCGCAACTCGGCCACGTCGACGCCCTTCACCGAAGCGAGCCGCATCGTCACGATCGGCGCGTCGTCGATCACCTCGAAACCCTCGCCCTCGATCAGGGCCCGCATGCCCGCACGCTGGTCGGCCTGGATGTCGAAGAGGATCACGTTGGTGCGGTTCTCCTGTTTCGAGTCCGCAAGCCGGTCCAGCAACAGCCCCTGGGTGAGCCGCATCGTGACGATGAGAAACGTGCCGAGACCGAGCGCGAGCACGACGAGAAGCGTGCGGTTGTTCGGGCGGAAGAGGTTGGCGAGCCCTTGACGCCAGACGTAGGGAGCGCGGTCGGGCATGAGTCGGCGCGCGGCGCGCATCAATCCCAGCCCGAGCAGGCCGAGGACCGCGAACACGAGGAGCGTGCCGCCGACGAAGCCGACGCCGTGTTCCCAGCGAGGCGCCTGGGCGATCGCGAACACCGTCAACGCCGCCAGCCCGACGACGAGCACCGCGAGGGTCGCGGGATCGCGCCACGATCCGCGCGGCGGATCGATCGTCGAGCGCAACGCCAGCAGCGGCGAGACGCGCCGCACCGAGAGCAGCGGAAGAAGCGCAAGCGCGAGCGTGACGCCGACCCCGGAGACGATCCCCAGCGCGACCGTGCGCCAGCTCACGGCGAACGCGACCTCGACCGGGAGCACGCCCCCGAGCAGACCCGGCAGCGCCGCCTGGGTCGCGACCCCGAGGGCGGCCCCGGCGGTCGCGCCGATCAAACCGAGCGCTCCCGCCTGCACCAGGTGGATGCCGACCGTCTGGCGATTCGTCGCCCCCAGGCAGCGCAGCACCGCGATCGAGCCCAGCCGCTGCCGCACGAAAACGTGGATCCCGCTCGCCACGCCGACGCCGCCGAGCACGAGCGCGACGAAGCCGACGAGCCCGAGGAACCGCTCGAGGTTCTCGATCGAGTTCCCCATCCGGGCCTCGCGGCTCGCGACGGTCTCGGTCTGGAGCCGCCACTCGCGGAACCGCTCGCGGTTCTCCGCGCGGATCGCCTCGATGTCCACCGATCCGGGCAGCGCGAAGTAGGCGCGGTACTGCATGCGGCTGCCCCGCTGCACCAACCCGGTCTCCTCCAGGTGGCGCGCGGGCAGGTAGACCCGCGGGGCGACGATGTTGAACCCCGGCGACTCCCCCGGCACGGAACGCAACGCGCCCTCGATCCGGAACGTCGCCGACCCGATCCGCAGGTCGTCGCCGACCCGGGCCCCGAAGCCGAGCAGGAGGCTCTCCTCGATCAGGACCGAGCGCCCCTCGCGAAAGGTTTCGGCAGCCGACTCGGGCACGGTCTTGAAGGCGCCGTAGAACGGGAAACCGTCCTCGATCGCCCGCACGCTCACGAGCCGCGTCGCATCGTTGCGCGGGAAGAGGACCATCGAGGAGAACGTCGTCTCGCGCGCCTGCCGGCCGCCGAGCCCGGCGAGGAACGACTCCGCCTCGTCGCCGAACGGATCGCCCGAACTCGCGACGAAGTCCGCCCCGAGCAGCGCGACCGACTGCGCGCGGACGGCGGTGCGCAGGCTCTCGCCGAACGACGCGATCGAGACCAGCGCGGCGATGCCGAGCGTGATCGAGGCGGTGTAGAGGAGCAGCCGGCGCCGCGAGGCGCGCGTGTCGCGCCATGCCATCCGGAGGATCCAGCTCACGAGGCCTCCTCCCGCACGACTTCGCCGCCGCGCAGGCGGATCACGCGACCGGTGCGCCGGGCCAGCTCGTGGTCGTGGGTGACGAGCACGAGCGTCGTGCCGGCCTCGCGGTTGAGCTCGAAGACGAGCCCGACGATCGTCCGGGCCGTCTCGGCGTCGAGATTCCCGGTCGGCTCGTCGGCGAAGAGGATCCGCGGGCGGTTGATGAAGGCGCGGGCGAGCGCGACGCGCTGTTGTTCCCCGCCGGAGAGCTGCGCCGGGTAGTGGCCGAGCCGGTCGCCCAATCCGACCCGGGCGAGCAGCTCGCGCGCGAGCGGCGCGGCCCCGGCCGCGCCGCGCAGCTCCGCCGGCACCATCACGTTCTCCAACGCGGTGAGCGTCGGGAGCAGGTTGAAGCTCTGGAAGACGAAACCCACGCGCTCGCGGCGGACCCGCGCCCGGGCCTCCTCGTCGAGCGCGGTGAGGTCGACCCCGTCGAGCCGGACGACCCCCGAGGTGGCGCGGTCGAGCCCGGCGCAGAGGCCGAGGAGCGTCGTCTTGCCGCTGCCCGACGGGCCGACGATCGCGGCGGTCGCGCCGGCCTCGAGTTCGAAGCTCACCTCGTGGAGCACCGTCAGCGGGCGGCCGTTGGCGGAGGGGTAGTTCTTGGTGAGGCGCTCGACTTCGAGGATGGTTGGCGTAGCCATGAAGCCCGCCATCGAAGTGTCTTTTCCGCCCATGACAATCCGTCGCGCAGCAATTGCCGGGCTCGCCCTCGCCTCCACGCTCCTCGTCGCATCCGCCTCCACCGGCCCGCGGGGCGCGGTCGTCTACTTCGGCGACAGCCTCACCGCGGGTTACGGACTCGATCCCGAGGAGGCCTACCCGGCGCTGCTCGCGGAGCGCATGCGCGAGGCGGGTCTGGATTTCGAGACGGTCAACGCCGGCCTGAGCGGGGAAACCACCGCCGCGGGCGTGCGGCGCGCCGCGTGGTTGTTGCGCCGACCCGTCGCGCTCTTCGTCCTCGCCCTCGGCGGCAACGACGGTCTGCGCGGCGTCCCGGTCGAGGAGACCGAGAGGAACCTCCAGGCGATCGTCGACGCCGTGCGCGCGGCGCATCCGCACGCGCGCATCGTCCTCACCGGGATGCAATCGCCACCGAACATGGGGCCGGAGTTCACGGGCCGGTTTCGCGAGCTGTTCCCGCGGCTGGCCGAACGCAACGGGATCCCGCTCGTGCCGTTTCTCCTCGAGGGAGTCGCCGCACGACCCGCGCTGAACCTGCCCGACGGGATCCACCCCAACGCGGAAGGCCAGCGCATCCTCGCGGACAACGTCTGGGTCGTGATCGAGCCGATCCTGCGCGAGCTCGCCGCCCGCTGACCGCGGCAAACGCGCCCCTCAGGGCACGCGCAACACCATCCCGACCCGGATCGCCCCGGGCTCGCGCAACTGATCGCGGTTGGCCTCGTAGAGATCGCGCCAGCGGGTGTTGGTGCCGTAGAGCTTCGCGCTGATGCTGTAGAGCGTGTCCTTGGACTGCACCACGTAGGTGCGACCGCCCGGCGCGGGCGGAGGCGTCGCCCGGGCCGCGGGCTGCGTCACCGGCTGCCGGACCTGCGGCGGCGGGGCCGGCGCCACCTCGATCGGCACGACGGGTTGGACCGGGCCGGGATCGGAAAGGGCCGCCGCCGGCCAGTCGCGCGCCGGCGGAGTCGCCTGGCCGACCGTGGCGGGAGGCGGCGCGGTGCGGCCGGCGCGCGCGATCTCGGAGCGGAGCGCGGCGTTTTCGGCCTTCAGCTTCTCCAGCATGTCGAGCAGATCGAGCCGCTCGACCTGCGCCTCCAGCGGCTGCGCCGGCAGCGTGCGGGCGAACTCCTTGATCGACGTGTCGATCAACTGTCGCACCTCGCGGACCTGCGGGCTGTTGGGCCGCAGCTCGAGGTGCTTGCGGAAATGGTAGATCGCCGCGATCGGGTCCTTGATGTGGTTGAGGTAGAGCTGCCCGGCCTCCAGGTGCGACTCGGGGGCGTCGCCGCCACGCTTGTCGATGACCTTGAGAAACGCCTCCAGCGCGACCGAGTTCTGCCCGCTGCGCGCCATCTGGAAGCCGCGCCGGTAATGGGGCTCGTCGAGCTCCGCCGTCGTCGCAAGACCGCGCCCGGAATCGCACCCGCCGAGAAGAAGCACGACAAACAAGGCCGGCCCCACGAGGCTCCACCGCCACGCGCGCCCGTCGCGGGGCCTCCGGAAAATGGGTTGCTCGGGCATCATCGAAAAATACCTTCGTCCGACCAGGGCCGACGAGAAAAGCACATTCATGGACGCGGAGCAATCATCGCTGCTGGCCCGGGGCCGGGCCTGCATCACGACGGAAGCCGAGGCCCTGCGAGCGACGGCCGAGGCCCTCGACGAGGCCTTCGTCCGGGTCGTCCGCCTGCTCGAGGAAACGCTGGCCCGAAACCGGAAGATCGTGCTGTCGGGCGTCGGCAAGTCGGCGCACATCGCACAGAAGCTCGCCGGGACCTTCAACAGCTGCGGTGCGCAAGCCGTGTTCCTCGACCCGCTCAACGCCCTCCACGGGGACCTCGGCATCGTCGCCGAGGGCGACGCGGCGCTTCTCCTGAGCAACAGCGGCGCGACCGAGGAGCTCGTCCGCCTGCTCCCGCTCCTGCGGCGGTTCGGGCTGCGCACGGTGACGATCACGGCGAACGCCGGGGCCGCCCTCGCGAAGAACTGCGACGAGACGCTCACCTACCGCGTGCCGGCGGAGGCTTGCGCGCTCCCCCTCGCCCCGACCGCCAGCGCCACCGCCGCGCTCGCCCTCGGCGACGCGCTCGCGATGGTCCTGCGCGAGCGGCGGGGATTCACCCGCGAGGATTTCGCGCGGCTGCACCCCGCCGGCCACCTCGGGCGGATCCTGCTCCTCGAGGTCGCCGACATCATGCGCACGGGCGAGCGCTTCCCCTGCCTTCCCGAGCACTGCACGATCCGCCAGGCGATCCTCGCCATGACGCGCGCGAAGGCGGGGTGCCTCGCGCTGGTGGATCCGGCCACGGGCCGCTCTTCCGGCGTCTTCACCGACGGCGACTTCCGCCGCGGCGCCCTCGACGGGGACGGCTTCATGGATAGACCCGTCGCCGACTTCATGACCCGCCGACCGGTCACGATCCGCGACGACGCGCTCGCGGTCGACGCGTTGAAGCTCTTCGAGACCTCGAAGATCGACGACCTGCTCGTGCTCGACGCCGACCGGCGTCCGGTCGGTCTCGTCGACGGTCAGGACCTTCCCCGCTTCCACCTCGTGTAGGGGGGTCCTGAACGGAGCGGCGTCACCACCAGCCGGATACGAACCCCTGCGCGGCCTTGACCGCGACCACGCCCGCGTTCTTCGCGACGTGGGCGGCGATCGACGGCAGCAGGGAGCGGGAGGGGTTCCACGGGTGGAAGCGGAGCGCGTAGAACCAGAGCGAGCCCGCGAAGAGCATGGAGGTGGTGAACCAGGCCTTCGGCCCCGGGGTCCAGCGGAACCCGTCGTCCCAGGCCCACAGATACGGGTGCGCCAGCGCGAAAAGGAGCGAGAAGCCCACGATCGAGGCCACGAGCGCCGCGCGGCCGCGCCGGCTCACGACGAGGTAGCCGCGGAAGACCAGTTCCTCGCCGAATCCGGCCGCCAGCGTGTAGACCGCGAAGAGGACGGTGATCTCGCGCTGCGCGCCGACCAGGCCGAGCCGGTACTCGCCGAGCACCTCGAGGCCCAGCAACGCGAGCGCCCCGAGGATCCCGAGCGCGAGGATCCGCGGCGGGGCCGGCGTCGCCCCCGGGAACGCGGCGGGCGAAGGCGCGCCGGCCCGCGCCCTCCGCAGGTCCGACCACCAGAGCGAGGCCACGTAGCCGACCCCGACCAGCAGCCCGGCCAGCAGCAAAGGATTGTCTTGATTCATCGTGATTCCGGCTAAGTTACCAACCGATGCCGAGCAAGCCGACCCGCCGCACGACACGCGACGCCCCCCTCCGCTGATGGCGCCCGCCCGCAGCGCGTCCGCGATCCCGGGGGTTTCGCCGAAGGCGGAGCTGCACGGTTTGTTCGAACGACTCGCGCCCCACTTCGCGGCGCTCGACGCGTTCCTCGATTCCCAACTCGACGCCTTCGAGCCGGAGATCCGGGACCTCGCGCGCTACTGCATCGGGAGCGGCGGCAAACGCATCCGGCCCGCCCTCGTCTTCTTCAGCGGGTGGCGCGACGACGGTCGCGTCGACGAGGCGCTCGTGCGGGTCGCGGCGGTGATCGAAATGGTTCACCTCGCCACGCTCGTCCACGACGACATCATGGACAAGGCCGACCTGCGCCGCGGCCACCGGACGGCGGCGCGCGAGTTCGGCCCGGAAACGGCGGTGTTGCTGGGGGACGCGCTCTTCGCCCATGCGCTGCACGTCGCCGCAGGGTTTCCGACCACGGAGGTCTGTCGGCGGGTCGCCGCCTCGACCCGGCGGGTCTGCACGGGCGAGATCCTGCAGACCCTCGCCACGGTGGAGACGATCCGCGATCGCGCGCGCTACCAACGGATCATCGATCTGAAGACGGCGGAGTTGTTCGCGGTCTCGTGTTTCCTCGGGGCGCGTCTCGGCGGGGTCGGTGAAACCGTGGCCGCCGGAGCGGAGGCCTTCGGTCGCCGGCTCGGCACAGCCTACCAGATCTACGACGACCTGAGCGATCTGTTCGCGGCCGAGGCCGACGCCGGCAAGACGCTCGGGACCGACCTCGCCAGCGGCAAGTCGACCCTGCCGGTCCTGCTGCTTCTCGACCGGCTCCCCGAGGACGAGGCGTCGGCTTTCCGGGAGGAGATCCGCCGCGGCGACACCGGAGGCTTCGATCGGCGGATCGCCCAGATGTGTTCGCTCGGGATCGTCGAGGACGTCCTGCAGGCGATCCGGAGCGAGATCGCCGACGGGCAGGCCCGCCTCGGCACGGACCTTCCGGCCGGGGCTTGCGCGCTGCTCGGCCGGCTGGGCGAGGTCCTCGAGAGACAGGCCGCCGAGCTCGGGCGGCGTTGATCCAAACGGGCGGGCTTCGCCGACCCGAGGGCGCGTTTCCGTTTGCAAGCGCGCGGGCGCCGCACATGCTTCCGCCCGATCATGAGCGTCTCGAATGCCGTGGGCACGACCCTTGCCCTCTCCCCCGAGCGACAGGAGGAGGCGGATGCCGATCTGCTGCTTGTGCAGCGGGTCCAGGCCGGCGATGTCGCCGCCTTCGACGTGCTGATGCTCCGATACCGGGAGCGGATCCTTGGCGTGATCTACAACCTCACCTCGAATCGGGAAGACGCCGCCGACCTCGCCCAGGACACGTTCATCAAGGCGTTCAAATCCATCGGCAGCTTCAAGGGAGGCGCCTCGTTCTTCACCTGGCTCTACCGCATCGCGATCAACGCGACGCTCAGCCACCTCCGCCGGCACCGGCTGCGCCGTTTCTTCAGCCTCGAGAAGATGGTCGAGGAGGATCACAACGCCGAAGTGATCGACGCTCTCGTCGACAAGTCGCGATCCAACAAGGCGGCCCTGATCAGGGAGTTGCAGGAAAAATTGAACGAAGCGTTTCAG
Source organism: Opitutaceae bacterium (assembly GCA_036770745.1). Taxonomy (GTDB): domain Bacteria; phylum Verrucomicrobiota; class Verrucomicrobiia; order Opitutales; family Opitutaceae; genus DAIPIQ01. The sequence goes on from DAIPIQ010000020.1 coordinate 13,360, forward strand.
AAACTGTCTTTCCCCCACCGGACGGTTCTCACGCTTTTCGAAGTCGAGCAGCTGAGTCATCAGGAGATCGCGGAGATCATGGGCTGCTCCGTGGGAACCGTGCGGTCGCGACTGCACTACGCGAAGCAGCAGGTGCAAGCCTACCTTCAGGACTACATCAAGTAAGCCATCTCGCATGTCGGAACCCAAAGAAGACAGTCCGCGATCCGTGACCCTCGAGCGGCTCATCCAGCTCAAACGAAGCGAACGACCGGCTGCGGAGTTCTGGGAAGAATTCGAGCGCGAGTTTCAGCAGCGCAGGTTGGCCTCCCTCGTGACGGTTTCCCCGTGGTACACAAGGGCCGCGCGTGTGGCTCTGCTCGCGCTAAGAAACGGCGCGCCGCTCGGGGTGGCGGCGACCGCCCTGGCTTTGGCGGTTCACCTGACGGACGACCTCGGGGTCGCCGAATCGGAGTCTCCCGCGGTCGCGATCGCGGAGCCCGACCTCCGGCTCACGACGCTTCCGGCCGAGTACCTTTCCTCGTCCCACGTGGTCGCCGATGTGTCGGCGGCACCGGCGGAAAGCACGGCCAGGATCCAGTCGCGCCATGCCGTCAATGAGCTCGGGATCAACCGGACGGCCTCCAGCGGCTTCATCACGGTGACCTCTCCCCTCACCTTCTCCTCGGTGGAGAACGAGGACTTCACTCTCGAAACCTTGTCGTCGGTCCCGGTGCTCCGGCCGGCTCAGTTCTCGACGAGCCGGTTCTAGCCGCCGGGCCATGCGTCCGCGGTGGGAATCCGCTCGTATCCGGCGACTCGCGCTGCTTCTCGCGCTGAGCCCCGCTCTCGTGGTGGCGAACGGGCTTGAACCGCTGCCGTTGCAGCAACGCGTGCTCGACCTGCACCGCATGATCGCACCCGCGGTCGTCCGCGTGAGTTTCCTCTACGAGGATCCCGCCGGCCGAGGCGTCCCCACCAAAGGGGTCTTTTCCGGGTTCTTTTTCAGTCGCGACGGCAAGGTGCTGACGAATGTCGGCTCCAAAGGGACCGTCTCCCGAGCCTGGGTCGAGAAGGACGGCCTGTCGTTTCTCGCCGAGATCGTCGGAACCGATCCCCGGACCAACATCGCACTCCTGCAACTGGTGAAGCTGCCCGAAGAGTTCGGCGTCATTCCGATCGAGCCCGGGGGCGAGACTCCCCCGCCGGGCTCGATGGTGTTCGGGCTGAGTGTCCCGCTTGATCTCGAGGTCAACTCGGGCCTGGGAATGGTGAGCGGTCACGAAAGCAACTTCGCGGACGTCGTGTTTCCGTTCACCTACACCCGGATCAACCTCCCGGTGGGCAACGGCGAGGGCGGCTCGCCGGTGGTCGATCTCCAGGGCGATCTCGTTGGGATCACCGTCGCATCGCTTCCCGACGTGCGGTCTTCCTATCTGGTCCCGGCCCGGGCCCTGCCCCGCATCATCGAGGACCTCGAGCGGTCGGGGAAGGTCGCCTACGGCGAGCTGCCGATCGAATTCGCGGAACGACCCGATCCGACCAACACGAGCCGGCTCGTGGTCGTCGCCGCCGTCGCCCCCGACAGCTCGGCCGCACGGGCGGACGTCCGCGCGGGAGATGTCGTGAAGCGGCTTGGAACCTCGACCGTGCGGCGGATCCACGACGTCCGCGACGCGATCTTCCAGGCCCGTCCGGGCCAGTTCATTTCGCTCGAGGTCGAGCGGGCCGGGAAGCGCATCCCCTTCGCCCTCCCCGTCGAGCGGCACGACGAGACCGCGGCGCCACCCGCGCCGGAAGGCGAGGTCCTCGCTCCGGCTCCCGCCCCCGCCCCCGACCGGCCGCTCAGCCCGCCCACCCGCCCGAGCGCGGGCGAGTGAGCTTCCTCGGCTGCGGAGAAAAGAAAAACGGGGCGGCGCTTTCGCACCGCCCCGCACACACCTGGTTGAGGACTACTGGAACCAAATCCTAGTTCGAACTCACCTTGAACCCGGGCACGTCCTCGGGGACGAGGCCCATGTCCTGCATCTTGGCCGGCGAGAAAACGTCCTCGTAGGACGCTCCCTCCGGCGAGAGGACCTTGGCGGTGATGAAGACGATCAGGTTGCGCTGATCGGCATTCTGGGTCTTCGAACGAAACAGTTTTCCGAGGCCCGGGATGTCGCCGAGCAGGGGCACCTTGGAGCCGCCATCGGAGGAGGTGTTCTCGATGAGTCCACCGAGGCCCATGGTGTTGCCGCTCTGGATCGCGACCTGCGTCGACGTCCGCCGGGTGGAGATGATCGGGATCTCCGCGCCGCTGGCGCCACCGAACGAGGTCGTGCCGCTGCGGCTGCTGACCTGCGGCTCCACCTTGAGGGTGATGAGCTGGGTGTTGTTCACCTGCGGCGTCACCTTCATGATGATGCCGATGTCCTTGTATTCGAAGCCGCTCACCTCGAAATTGCCGCGCTCCTGGTTGTAGGTGTAGTTCGGCACGGGGAACTGTTCGCCGATGGAGATGACGGCCTCGTGGTTGTTCATCGTCACGACGGTCGGGTTGGAGACGAGGCGGCTCTTCGTGCTCGTCTGCAGGGCGCTGAGCACGACATTGAACTCGGGGGCGGAGAAGACCGCGCCGAACGCCGTGGAGGACTGCCTCGACTCGGCGATGAGTTCGCCGTCCTGATTGCGGATGCCCTGACCCGCGCTGGTGAGCAGCGGCGTCGGATCGGCCCCGAGCTGGTAGTCGGCGAGCGACTTCCAGTTCACGCCGAGGTTCCTCAGGTCGCGATCGGTGATCTCGACGAACTTGGTCTCGATGACGACTTGATCGGTGGCCTTGTCGAGTCGGAGGACGATCTCCTCGACCTTCTCGAGACGCTTCGGGCGCTCGGTGACGACGAGGGCGTTGCTCCGGTTGTCGACCTGGAGTTTGCCGCCCTTGGCGGGCTCGATGATCGACTGGATCGTGGGCGCGATCTCCGAGGCCCGGGCGTAGTTGAGGATGAAGATCTTGGTCTCAGCCGGCTCCACGTTGAGCGACTCGACGCTGACGATTTTGATGATCGTTCCGTCGGTGACGTAGGTGTAGTTCACCGGCGAGAGAAGGACGTCGAAGATCTGCTTCCACGTCACGTCCCGCAGCTTGAGCGAAGCGCGTCCTTCGAGCGTTTCGGGGATGACGAGGTTGAGATCGTAGAGATCGGCGATGTTGCGGAGAATCGTCCGGATCTCGGCGTTGGGGAAATCGACCGAAAGCGTCTCGCGGCCCTTTTCGCCGGTGACGCCCGTGCCTGTTTCCTCTCCGGTCGCGCCTCCCGTGGTCTGGGCGGGAAGCGCTGCTGTCGAAGCGGCCAGGAAGAGGGCGGCCGTGATGAATCGGTTCTTCATGTTTGTGACTCCTTTACTTGAACTCGCGCCGCAACTCCTTGTCGTCGAGACGCAGCGTGTAGGTGTTCCTCTCAATCGACGCGATGCGCACCGCGTAGATCGAACCTTCGATTGTGACGGGAATTTCATCACTCACCCGGTAGCGTTTTCCGGAGATGAGGAGGAAGGGTTCGTCGCCGACGAGCATCGTTCCGGTCGGGGCGATCTTCGTCGCGGCGAGGGCGAGGGCATCGTCCGATGACCGCACCTTGGCGGGTTTTCCGGCGGTCTCGGCCACACCTGGGCGAAGGCCCGAGGTGGAGACGACGCGGAAGAACGGATCAACCAGACCGGGGGTGCTTTCGCGCCACGTGGTCGCGCGCTCCGCGATCAACTGCTCCGCGCTCCGCAGCGATTCGAGACGGAGTTGTCCGGGCATGACCGAGGCGCCGCCAAGTTTCGGGGCTTCCTCGGCGGAGAGCGCGGAGGCGACGAGGGCGAGGGCGAGGGCGAGGAATCGGAGTTTCATCGGGCGCCGAGGAGTTCGAGGTTCAAGGCGAGAGTCAGCGACGACTGGCTGAGCTCGCGGCTTTTCTGGAGGTTGAAGTTTGAAATCCGGTAGACCCGCGGTCCCGACTCGAGCTCGTCGAAGTAGGCCACGATCTGCGGGAATCCGCCGGTAAGGACGACCGAGTATCCGACGCTCTGATACGAGCCTTTCTCCGGGGCCTTGGCGGCGGCGGCCACCTGTCGGAGATCGGCGAGGGTGACGCCCGTCTCGGCCTCGACCTGGTAGAAGTACTTGAGGTTGACCGCGAGTTCGGAGCTGCGCACGAGCCGCTCCTCCAGCGTGGCGAGCATGCCGCGCATCCGGGCGACGTGCTCGTCGAGGTTGCCGCCCGCCACTACGTTGGCGTCCATCTGCGCGGCCTGCCGGCTGACTTCCTCGTGCCGGCTTTCGAGCCCGGCGATCACGTCCATGCGGAAGTAGAAGACGAAGAAGCTCAGCAGAAGCACGAAGCCGCACGAAGCCGGGAGGGGATGGCGGCGGAGTTTGTCGATGAGGTCGGCGAAGGTCATGCCTTGGGGGCCTTGGCGGGCTTCTGGGTGAGTTGGATCTCGAAGGACAGCCCCTGCGATGCGGGATCGCGCGACATGTTCGTCAGCGAGACCTCGGGGAAGGCGTCGGCGATCTCGGCGGTCGAGCGGAGCACGTCGAGGTAGGCCGAAAGCCGGGAGCTCGCGGAATCGGAGGCGCCGCGGATGACGCCGTTGAGCCGCAGCCGGGCGCCTTCCATGGCGATGGAGGAGAAGTCCATGTCGTCGGGCAGCGACGAGGCTAGGCTCCGCATCAGGACCGAGGCCCGGAAGGGCTGCGATCCGAACTTCTCCGCCTCGGCGAAACGCCGGGAGGCGTCGACGAACTCCTTGTTGAGCCGGACGGCGTTCGCATTCGCGGCCCGGTTGGCCTCGATGCGTTGCTCGGCCGCCTTGATGTCGGCGTTGAGGCTCGCCGCCGTGTATTCACGATACCCCGTGAAGAGGACCGCGGCGGCGGCCGCGGTCACCCAGACGAGGTTGAGGAAGAAGCTCGTCCGGACGACCTTGAGGTCGGGCAGGTTCGCCTCGGTGCGGAAGTCGGGATGCCATGGACGGGACTCTACCGGCCGGGCCTTCTTAAGCTGCAGCTTCATGTTGCGCCTCCTTGTAGCCACCCATGAGGCAGAAGAGATTCGACCACGCCGGCGAGGGGTTGCGAAGGATCACGGTGTCGGCGACCTCGATGGACATGGACTTCAGCCACGCGGGGAAATCGAAGGACACCACCCGCATGCCAAGCATGTCGGCGAGGAGCTGCTGCAGCCACGCGACCTTCGCCGGGAGAAGCGTGCAGTTGAGCTGACCGATCGAAAGGCCGGTCTGGACCTCGTAGAGACCGATCGAAGCCTGAAGCTCGCGGACGAGGCGCTTCGCGAGCAGCCCCCCCATGTCCGTGAAGTCGAAATTGTCCGAGAAGAAAAGCTTCTGCGCGGAGGCCTCGTCCTTGAGGCCGAGTTCCTTCTGGATCATGGGGATCATCGATTTCACCCCGAAGGCGATGCTCCGGGTGACCTCGATCGAATCGCGGTTGACGACGAAGAGCTGGGTGAGCTCGTCCCCCACTTCGAGCGAGAGCGCGGGGCCCTTGGCGTCGGTGAAACGAAGGTGGTTCTGCAGCCCGCCGAGGGCCGCGACGGTGCCGATCTCCATCCGCTCGGGGAAGACGCCGAGCTCCAGCAGTCGCTCCTGGGCGGCGGCGAGCTGCGCGGCCGGAGCCCCGCAGACGAGGACGTCCTTGGGAAAGTTCTTCAAGCGGCTGGTCTCGACGCCGTCGGCAAGCGACAGCGAGAAGAAGTTGTAGAGGGTGGGATCGACCTTCGTCGCCTCCGCCACCACCGAATCCAGGTAACCCTCGTCGCGCACCCGTCGCGGGTCGACGGATACGCGGGTGACGAGCCGGTTGGGCGGGTAGACCGCGCAGCATGCAGGGACGTAGCCGGAGCCGCGCACGCCAGCGAAGGCCCGGATCGCGGCCGAGGCATCGGCGGCGTTCGCGATCGGAATCTCCGCGAGTTCTTCGAGGGTGAAGGGAGGGGTCAGGCTCGTCGTTCGCGCAAGCAGCGCGGTCTCGCCCACGAGATTGAAGAACAAGCCTTTCGGTTTGGAGCCGAGCATGGATCGCACAGGAGGAAAGGTGGTTGGCACGGCGGTCTGCCGTCCGGAGTGCTATCGACTCCCCCTCGGTGCGATTGAATCAACAAACGGGCAAATTTCCCCGGGGGTTCCGGTGGAATCCGCACAGAACACCACCCTCCTCCCGGGGGTGTTTCACGGGGTCGGTTTCACCAGAGTACCCCTCTCTTTCGAAGGAGGACCAGGAACCGGGCGGTCGCGAACACCTCGCGCCGGCCGACGATCGACGAGACCGGCTCCAGCCGTCTCGCGGGAGCGTCTCAGCTCACCAAGTCCGCTTCTTGTGGCGGTTCGCCTTCAAGCGCTTGCTTCGCTTGTGCTTGGACATCTTGAGGCGACGTTTCTTCTTCAGATTACCCATGGTGCGGAAATGAGCCGATCAGTAGGTGCGAGCGGCGCGCCCGGTGACAAGGCAAATTTCAAGCCCTCCCGGAGCCGTCAAAGTCGGGCGTTTACAGAACCGTCGCCCGCTTGCAGCCTGCGCCCTCCGCCGATCCCATGGACGCAAGAACCTCCGTCGCCATCGCCTCCGATCACGCCGGCTTTGCCTACAAGACCGCGATCCTCGAGCACCTCCGCAAGCGCGGTCTCGCGGTGCGGGACTTCGGGACTTCGAGCGCGGAGTCGTGCGACTATCCGGTGTTCGTCCGGCCGTGCGCCGAGGCGGTCGGCCGCGGCGAGCATCGCTTCGGGATCGTGCTGGGCGGTTCGGGCAACGGCGAAGCGATCGTGGCCAACAAGGTCCGCGGCGTGCGCTGCGCGCTCGTCTTCAGCGAGGACACGGCGCGGTGGGGCCGCGGCCACAACGACGCCAATTGCATGGCGATCGGCGAACGCACCGTCTCGCTCGCGGACGCCCTGCGTTTCGTCGACGTCTTCCTCGAGACCCCGTTCGACGGCGGGCGCCACGCGCGTCGCGTCGAGCAGATCGAGCCCCGGGGTTGAAAGTTTCGGCGAAGCGGGGACCTTCGCTCGCGTTTCCGGCCGCGCGTCGCGCGCCGACGCTCCACCTCCCTCCCTTCGCTCCATGAGACTCACCTACCTCGCCCACTCCTGCATGTTGATCGAGACCGGCGCGCATCGGCTGCTGATCGACCCGTTCCTCACCGGCAATCCCCGCGCCACCGTCAAGGCGGCCGACGTCGACTGCGACTTCATCCTCCTCACCCACGGGCACGACGACCATGTCGGGGATGCCGCCGACATCGCCCGCCGCACGGGGGCCACGATCATCGCCAACTACGAGATCGCGACCCACTTCGGGCAACAGGGCCTCGCCACCCACGGCATGTACCACGGCGGCGGATGGAACTTCCCGTTCGGTCGCGCCAAGATGGTGATCGCCCACCACGGCTCGGGCTTCTCCGGCGGCGGCGGCCCGCTCCTCTACATGGGCAACCCCGCCGGCTTCGTGCTCACCCTCGGGGGCGTGAACATCTACCACGCCGGCGACACCTGCGTGTTCCTCGACATGGAGTTGATCGGGCGGATGCACCCTCTGGAGCTCGCGCTTCTTCCCATCGGAGACAACTACACGATGGGCCTCGAAGAGGCCGCCGAGGCGCTCAAACTCCTCCGACCGCGGCGCGTCGTCCCGATCCACTACGACACGTGGGAGCCGATCCGGGCCGACACGGCGGCCTTCGCCACGGCGGCCCGCGCGGCGGGCGTGCAGCCCCACGTGCTCGCCGTGGGCGAAACGCTCGAACTCTGAGAAGCCCGCGCGGCTTTTTGTCTCGTCCGCCCTCGGGGCGGACCGTTTGCTCGCCCTCCTCCGCCGTCATGTCGTTTCCGGAAACGCCCGAGCACCTGCACCGCCGCGACCTTCGCCCCGACGATCTGGCGGATCTCGAGCCCACCCTGATCGCCGCCTACGGCTGGATGCACCTCGCGCGTGTCGTCGACAACCGCATCCTCGAACTTTTCCGCCAGGGCCTGATCAAGGGCACCGTGACCGGCGGGCAGGGCAACGAAGCGCTCGCCACCGCGGTCGCCCTGCTGCTCGACAAGTCGATCGACGTGACCTCGTGGACGCACCGCGACCTCGCCGGCCACCTCGTCTGGAGCGGCCACCTCGTCGAACACCTCTGCCAGTACCTCGCGAACTCCGGCAGCCCGACCCGGGCGCGCGAAGGCAACATCCATCACGGCGATCCCGCGCACCGGAGCCTGCCGATGATCAGCCACCTCGGGGCGATGCTCGGCCCGGTGCTCGGCTGCACCGACGCGCAGCGTCGCGCGGGCGTGCCGGCGATCGGCGTGGCCTTCTTCGGCGACGGCTCGAGCAGCACGGGCGACGTGCACGAATCGCTCAACCTCGCCAGCGTGCTCGGCCTTCCGGTGGTCTTCATCATCGCACAGAACGAGTACGCCTACTCGACCCCCGTGGAGGAGCAGTTCCACGGGGATTCGCTCGTCAGCCGCGCGACCGGCTATGGGATGGAGGGCCTCGCGATCGACGCGACCGACACCGAGGCGACCTTGCGGGCGCTCGCGGGTGTCTTCGCCAAGGTGCGCGCGACCTCGCGCCCGATCCTGATCGAGGCGCGGACCCTGCGCCTCCGCGGTCACGCCGCCTACGACACCTGCGATTATCTCCCGCCCGGTCGGGCCGAGGCCTGGGCGGCGCGGGATCCCGTTCCGCGCCTCCGGGCGCGCCTCGAAACCGCCGGCGCGACGGAGCGCCTCGCCGCGATCGAAGCGGCCAACGCCGCGTTCCTCGACGAGTCGCTGCAGCGCGCGATGCGCTTCCCGCCCCCGTCGCCCGAGGGGATGGTCGACGCGGTCGTCGCCGGATCCCGGCTCGAGGCGGGATGGCGTCCCGGCCCCGGGCCGGAAAAGCTCACGATGGCGCAGGCCCTCCAGCGCGCCCATCTCAAGATCCTCACCGAGCGACCCGAGTCGCTCGTGATGGGGCAGGACATCGCGGCCTACGGGGGCGCCTTCAAGGTCACGGAGGACCTGCTCGGGATCTTCGGCCGCGATCGCGTGCTCAACACCCCGCTCGCCGAGTCCTCGGTTTGTGGATACGCCATCGGGCTCGCCGTCAACGGACGCCGGCCGATCGTCGAGTTCCAGTTCGCGGACTTCGCGACCGAGGCCACGACGCAGATCCTCCTCAACGCCGGCACGTTCCATTTCCGCTCGGGCGCGAAGCTGCCGCTCGTCTTCCGCCTCCCCTGCGGCGGCGGGCTCACCTTCGGTTCGTTCCACTCGCAGGACCTCGAGGCCCTCTACCTCCACACGCCGGGGTTGAAGGTGCTCTACCCCAGCAATCCTCAGGACGCGTTCAACGCCCTGCTCGCCGCCTACGAGGACGACAACCCCGTGCTCCTCTTCGAGCACAAGCGCCTCTACCGCCTCGGTCGCGCCGAGGTCGCCTTCGACGGCGGGCACCGGTCGATCTGGACCCCGAGGCGCGTCCGCGAGGGACGGCACGGAACGATCGTGAGCTACGGGGAGATGGTCCTCCTCGCCGCCGAAGCCGCCGACTACGTCGCCCGGGAGTACGGCCACACCTTCGACGTGATCGACCTCCGGGCGCTCGCCCCGCTTGATCTCGGCCCGGTCCGCGCCTCCCTCGCGAAGACGCACCGGCTCTGCGTGGTCCACGAGGCGCGTCTCACGGCCGGCTTCGGGGCGGAGATCGTCGCCCGCCTCACCGGGGAGATGTTTCACGAGATGGACGCGCCGCCGCTGCGCATCGCCTCGCTCGACACGCCGGTGCCCTTCGCCCCGGAGCTGGAGGCCGCCTACCGGCCTTCGAGCGACCTGATCGTCGACGCGCTCGTCCGCTGGTTCGAATGAAGGCCGCCCCGGACGCCCTCCCCTGGCGCGAGGTCCGGCTCTTCGCCATGGACGTCGACGGCATCCTCACCGACGGCACGATCTTCACGGCTTCTGACGGAACCGAGTCGAAACAGTTCTCCGTGCTCGACGGCCTCGGCCTCGTGCGGTTGCGCGACGCCGGGGTGCGGCTCGCCTGGATCTCCGGCCGGCCCTCGGAGGCGACCCGCCGGCGGGCGGAGGAGCTGGGGATCGAGTTCCTCATCCAGGGACGCAAGGACAAGGGCCCCGCCCTCGCGGAACTCTGCACGCGCATCGGAGTCCCCGCTTCGGCGGCCTGCTACATGGGCGACGACGACATCGATGTGGACGCCTTGGAGCTGGCCGGCATCGGCGTGAGCGTGCCCACCGCCATGCCGGCCGCGCTCGCCGCCGCGGACCACGTGACCTCGCGCCCCGCGGGTCGCGGGGCCGTGCGCGAGGTCTGCGAGTTGATCCTCTCCGCACGCCGGAAACCTCCGGCGACGCCACCATGAAGACCCTCCTCCTCACGTGCCTGCTCGCCCTCGCCGCTCCCGTCGCCGCGCAGGTCGTGCCCAACGCCCCGATCGTCAACTTCCGCCTGCCGATGTTCAACGAACTCGGCTACAAGACCTGGGAGGTCAACGGTCGCGAGGGTCGCTACATCAACGAAAACCGCGTCGAGATCACTTCCCTCGAACTCAAGGTCTTCACCGGCGACGCCTCGGGCGCGATCGAGACCGAGATCACGAGTCCGCTCGCGATCGTCCAACCCGGGGACCGCGTGGTCTCCGGACCCGGGCAGCTCCGCGTCGTCGGCCGCGGCTTCGAGATCTTCGGTGACGACTGGACCTACGAGGATGCCGGGAAGAAGCTCACCCTGCGTCGGAGCGTGGTCGTCACGCTCCGGTCCGGCGTCGGAAGCATCCTCAAATGAAACCGCACCACCTCGTCCGCGCGCTCGCCGCGCTCGCGCTCGCCGTCCCGTCCGTCCGCGGGCAGGGTGCCGCGCCGGCCCAGCAGGACACGATCATCACCAGCGACAACCTCGAGATGCAGAACACCGGCGTCGAGGCCTACTTCGTCTTCTCGAAGAACGTCCGCCTCGTGGGCACGAACCTCGAGGTGACGTGCGACAAGCTCGAGATCTTCGGCGACCAGAAGCGCGCCGAGACCGGCGGCGTCGTCGGCGAAGTCGGGAGCATCCGGCGGATCCTCGCGACCGGGAACGTCACGATCCGCCAGGAGGGCCGCCGGGCGACCGCCGGGCGCGCCGAGGTGCTTCCCGGAGAGGACCGGATCGAGCTCACCGGGGAGCCGGTCGTCTCCGATCCCCAGGGGACGGTCGCCGGCGATCGCATCGTCTTTTTCCGCGGCGAGCAGAACGCGCGGATCGACCGGCCGCGGGTCGTGCTGCGGGCGCTGCCCAACCTAGGTTTTCCACAGGCGCCCGCGCCCGAGCCCGCCGCACCGGAGCCGCCGGCGGTCACGTTTCCGGGCGCCGGCGGGTGAACCCTCACGAATCGTGAGCGCGACCACCATCGAGACCCGGGAGCTCGCCAAGACCTACGGCTCGCGCCCCGTCGTCAAGGGCGTGAACCTGCGCGTCGGGGCCGGCGAGGTCGTCGGGCTGCTCGGCCCCAACGGCGCCGGCAAGACCACGACGTTCTACATGATCGTCGGCCTCGTGCCCGCGACCGCCGGCGAGGTGCTTCTCGAGGGCGCGCCAATCACGCGGTTGCGGATGCACCAACGGGCCCGCCGCGGCATCGGCTACCTCCCGCAGGAGGCGAGCATCTTCCGCAAGCTTACGGTCGAAGAGAACGTCCGCGCCGTCGCCGAGACGCTTCCCGTGTCGCGCGCCGACTGCGCGGCTCTCGTCGCCCGGGGCCTGGAAGAGCTCGGCCTCTCGCACCTCGCCCGCCAGAAGGCCTACACCCTCTCCGGCGGAGAACGCCGCCGCCTGGAGATCGCGCGGGCCCTCGTCACCGACCCGAAGTTCCTCCTGATGGACGAGCCGTTCAGCGGCGTCGATCCGATCTCCGTCGCCGAGGTCCAGCGGATCGTCCTCTCGCTCAAGGCCCGCGGTATCGGGATTCTGATTACCGACCACAACGTCCGCGAAACGCTCCGCATCGTCGACCGCGCCTACCTCATCCACGACGGCCGCGTGCTCTCCGAGGGCACGAGCGCGTTCCTGAT
>DAIPIQ010000020.1:25452-29882 GCA_036770745.1 Opitutaceae bacterium
CCTCGGCGAGAACTTCAGCCTCTGACCCCGCCCCCGCCATGCCCACCCGCCCCAAGCTCCGCCAGCCCTCCGGAATCTCGGTCGAACACTTCTTCGAGACCTACCGAGCCAAGCTGCAGATGGAGATCGTCGCCGGCACCGGGCGCGGCCTGCGCCGGATCATCCGCGAGGGCAGCGTGAACCGGCCGGCCCTCGCCCTCACCGGATTCTTCCGCTACTTCGCCAACAAGCGCCTCCAGGTGCTCGGGGCCGCGGAGATGCACTTCCTCAAGACGATCAGCGCGACCCGCCAGCGCTACATCCTCACCGAACTGGTGAAGCGCCGCATCCCCTGCGTGGTCCTTTCGCGGAACTTCCACCCCACCCGGCCGATGCTCGAGGTCGCCGAGGAGAAGGGCCTCTCCCTCTTCCGCACGCCGATGATCACGATGGACTTCATCAACGTGGCCACGCTTTGCATCGACAACGAGTTCGCCCCTTCCACCACCGCCCACGGGACGATGATGGACATCAAGGGCATCGGCGTGCTCATCCGGGGGGACAGCGGCGTCGGCAAGAGCGAGTGCGCCCTCGCCCTCGTCGAACGCGGGCACAGCCTCGTGGCCGACGACCTCACACGGATCAAGCTCCTCGACGAGCGCGAGCTCATGGCCTCCAGCCCCGAGCTCAACCGCGGCCATATGGAGTGCCGCGGCCTCGGCATCATCAACGTCGGCGAGATGTTCGGGATCCGCTCCGTGCGCGCCAGCAAACGCATCGACATGGTGGTGACGCTCCGGGAGTTCACCTCCGACGTCGACGAGGAGCGCACCGGGCTCGAACAGGGGACCTTCGACATCCTCGGGCTCCGGCTCCCCCACTACGAGCTCTTCGTCCGCCCCGGCCGCGACATCGCCCGGCTCGTCGAGGTCGCCGCCCTCGTCGAGGCCCTCAAGAAGATGGGCCACGATCCCGCCAAGGAATTCAACGACCGGCTCATCGCCTACATGGCGGGCGACCCGTCCTGAAAAGGCGCGCTCCGGCCGGTTTTCGCGCGTCCTCGCGGCCTCGCGGCACGGTTCTCCCTCGGGCAGAAAATCCCGTCGGTCCTGGCAACCCAAATTCCGCGAAAGTTCTCCGCAAACCCGTGTGAACAAGTTGTCCGCAAGTTCGCCTTGAAATGCCTCCGGGCATGCTCGTTACTCGCCCTCCCTTTGCTCCCAACGGGCGGTTCGGTTCCGGTTCTTTGACGCTTTCTGGGGACAGTCACGTCCATGCCGCTTCACGATCATCTCATCTACCTCTGCTTCAGGGTGTTAGGATCCCGGGAAATCCTCCCGAGCCCGTCACCTCGTCGTAACCTCCTTTTCGGTCGTGTGTCGGGGCATCCGTGGCCCGCCCAGCGCGCGTCGAGTCGGGTCGGAAACGCCGGTTGTGAATAAGAAGGACCAACGCCTTCCCCTGATGCCAGCCACCGCCACCACCAACCACCTCTGGGAGACCGTAAAAAGCGACCTCGCGGCCTCGCTGCCGCCCGACATTTTCGAGATGTGGTTCAAGCCCGTCACCTGCCTCAAGGTGGACGGTGAAACGATCACCCTCGGATCGCCCACCGACTTCGCGGCGATCTGGATCAACGACAACTACCTCGACCTGCTCGTCCAGAAACTCCACGCCCTGACCGGCCGCCGGTTCAAGGTCGCGATCGAGTCGCACGGCCACGCCGAGACCCCCTCCCGCGTGGTCGAGACGACGCCCGCCCGCAACCGCGGCCCGTTGCGGAAGGCCCGCGTCGAAGACCGTCTCCACGGCGCCGCCTCGCTCAACCCGCGCAACACGTTCGAGACCTTCGTGGTCGGCTCCAACAGCCAGCTCGCCCACGCCGCCACGCTCGCCGTCGCCCAGTCCCCCGCGCACGCCTACAATCCGCTCTTCCTCTACGGGGAGACGGGGCTCGGCAAGACCCACCTGATGCACGCGGTCGGGCACCACGTCCTCCACACCAACCCGCACGCCCGCGTCGCCTACCTCTCCTCGGAGAAGTTCACCAACGAGTTCATCCAGGCCCTCCAGGAAAACGCCCTCACCCGCTTCCGCCAGCGCTACCGCCACGTCGACGTGTTGCTGATCGACGACGTGCAGTTCCTCGGCGGCAAGGAGCGCATCCAGGAGGAGTTCTTCCACACCTTCAACGACCTCTTCGAGTCCGGGAAACAGATCTTCCTCTCCAGCGACCGGCCCGCCAGCGAGATCTCCAAGCTGGAGGCCCGCCTCGTCTCGCGTTTCCAGTGGGGCCTGATGGCCGACATCCAGCCGCCGGATTTCGAGACGCGCCTCGCCATCATCCGCACCAAGGCCGCCTCGCTCAAGATCACCCTGCCGGCGGACGTGCTCACGTTCGTCGCCCAGCGGATCGTCCGCAACATCCGCCGCCTGGAGGGCGCGCTCCTCAAGGTCGCGAGCTACTCCGCCCTCACCGGCCGCACGATCGACGTCGCGAGCGCCGAGTCGCTCCTGAGCGACGTGCTCATGGAGGAGGCCCAACACCTCATCACGATCGACGCCATCCAGAAGCGGGTCGCGGACTTCTTCCAACTCCGCCCCACCGACATGGTGAGCCGCCGCCGCCCCGCCAACATCGCCAACGCCCGCCAGATCGCGATGTACCTGAGCCGCGTGCTCACCCGCCACTCCCTCCAGGAGATCGGCGAGAACTTCGGCGGTCGCGACCACGGCACCGTCATCCACGCCTGCCGCACGGTCGAGAACCTCATGGAGCAGGACGGCTCCGCCCGCAGCAACATCGAGTTCCTCAAGAGCCAGCTCGCGCGCTGAGCCGGCCGCCGCGCCCGCCTCCCACGAAACCACGAAGCCCGTCCGCTTTCACGGACGGGCTTCGGCGTTTCAGGGAAAACCGCGGTGTCGGACTCAGCCGTCCTGCGGCTTCTTCTTGCCGCCGTCGGCCCGCTTGTTCTTCGCGGCGTCCGCGGCCTTCTTCGCGCCGGCGCGGAACTCGGCGCGCGAGACCGCCTTGTTGTCGTCGGTGTCGAGCCGCGCGAAGATCTTGTCGACCGCCTCCTCGGTGCGCCGGCCCTTGTGCAGCGTGCCGAACTCGGCCCGCGAGAGCTCGCCGTTGCCATCGGCGTCCGCCTTCGCAAACGGACCCTTGGCGGGCTTCTCCTGGGCGCTGACGACGAACGGGAACGAGAGCAGGGCGGCGAAGGCCGCGACGGAGACGAGACGTGTTTTCATGGATGGTGACTTGTTTTCAGGGGTTGCGTGGAAGAGACGCCGGAGCGGGCGCGCGGTTTCAGCGACGATGCACCCGCCCGGCTACTCGAGGCGGAGGAGCCCGCCGACCACGGCGCCATATTTCACGACGAGTCCCGCGAAGACGACCGAGACGATCGAGATGAGCTTGATGAGGATGTTGAGCGAAGGGCCGGAGGTGTCCTTGAACGGATCGCCCACGGTGTCGCCGACGACCGTCGCTTTGTGGTCCGCCGATCCCTTGCCATAGACGATCGTGTCGCCCCGGCCCGTCCGCAGCGCCTCCTGGGCGCGATCGAGGATGGCCGCCCGCACCTCGTCGGGCACGGTGTCCTGCGTCACCTTGTTGTGTGCGAAGTCCGAGGCCGTGATCCGGCCGTAGCTTTCGAGGAGTTTCTTGGCGTTGTCCCAGGCGCCGCCGGCGTTGGCCATGAAGACGGCCACGGCGAAGCCGGTCACAAGGCCGCCCGCGAGCATCCCCATCACCCCGGCCACGCCGAGGATCAGCCCGAGCGCGACCGGGGAGACGATCGCGAGAAGCGCCGGGAAGACCATCTCGCGCTGCGCGCCGGCCGTGGAGATGGACACGCAGGTCGCGTAGTCGGGATAATCGACGCCCTCGAAGTTCACGCGCTTGGGCCACCGCTGCGGATCGGCGATCTGCGCCTCGCTCATCCCCTCCTTGCGGAAGGCCTCGCGCATCCGCCCGAACTGGCGCCGGCACTCGCCCATCATCCGGTAGGCCGCGCGTCCGACCGCGTTCATCGTGAGCGCGCAGAAGAGGAACGAAAGCATCGCGCCGACGAAGAGCCCGCCGAGCACCTTCGGGTTGGTGAGGCTGACGTTGTAGAAGTCGAGGATGTCCCGGAGCGACGCCTGCGTCGTCGAGATCAGGGAGAAGGCGGGGCGACCGTCCTTCGCGAGCACGCGGTAGCGCACCGCGCTCACGGGGTCGTCACCCTCGGCCGCGACGGGGAAGACGTCGCCGGGTTGAAGCGATCGGTACTCCAGTCGGGAGAGCTGCCGGCGCTCGACGAAGAGCGCACCGTCGTAGTAGACGCCCCCGTCTCCGGCACGGCCGGGAAAGACGACCGCGAAGATGCCGTGACCCTCGTAGATCGCGCTGGGGCTCCCGACGATCGCCGACTGCTCGCGGGCGAAGGCGCCCGCCTGTTTCGTGA
>DAIPIQ010000021.1:0-11354 GCA_036770745.1 Opitutaceae bacterium
ACCGGTTTCTCCGCGAAACGCACGGCGACCGGGAACGTCCGGCCCGCCGATTCGACCCGCTCGCACGGCGCGAGAAACTCCAGCAACCGCCCGGTCTCCAGCGTCGCCGACATCACGACGATCCGGAGATCCGGCCGCAGCGTGCGTTGCAACCAGAGCGCACGACCCAGCGTGATGTCGCCGTAGAGGTGGCGCTCGTGAAATTCGTCGAAGACGACGACCGAGACGCCCTCGAGCCGCTCGTCGGCGACCATCCGGCGCAAGAGGATGCCCTCGGTCACGAAGCGGATGCGGGTGGCGGCCGAGACGCGGGACTCCAGCCGCACCTGGTAGCCGACCTCCGCCCCGAGGCGCACCCCCATCTCATCGGCGACCCGCCGGGCGAGCAGCCGCGCGGCGAGCCGCCGCGGTTGGAGCACCACCACCTCGCCCTCGCCGGCCAGACCGCCCTCGAGGATCAGACGCGGGAGCTGGGTCGATTTGCCCGAACCGGTCGGGGCCCGGACGACCACCCGGCCCTGCGCGCGCATCGCGGCGAGGAGGTGGTCGCGGACTTCATGGATCGGGAGCGTACGCGGATCGACGGGCATGGTGGACAACCGGTGAACAACCTTGCCCACAAGTTGTTCACAACACCTTTGCGGGTAATAAGTTGTGAGGAACAATTGCTTGAGAAACGCGGGTTTGTGGAGCATTTTCCTCACGTTCTTTGAAAGAACAGGGCTCGAGCCCCGGTACTGAAAAAAACCGGGGGAACGACCCTGAGATACGCCCGGGCGACCGGGGAAAGGACGGTGGAGCTGGTCCGCCGGTCCCCTGCCGGCTGCAAAGCCGGAAAGGCAACATTCACCAGTTCCTCTGGACGGGGTCGTGCCCGTCGAGAAACACGAATGAAGGAACTGTGCGGCAAGGCGCGAAAAACAGAAACCGCGCCCGAGCCGAGTCAGGTCCGACGGGGGTTTCGACCCGGCGGACCGGCGCAGTGGCCCAGAGGGTCTCGGTTACGACTGCGAGCCAGCGCGGGCTCCGATGCCGGGCGAGTCAACCTCGCCGGAAGGCCTTGCTCCAACGCGGAGCGGGCGCGAAAGCGGCAGAAGGGCTCGAGGGAGCGGGCGAATCAGGCAAAGTTCGCAAAACCTCCCATTTGGGGCGGCCGAAAAACCGCGCCACCCAACTGCAAAGCCACGGTAACCTGAGGGATAAGAGGTCAGACCCGTCGCACCCGGTCAACGCCGCGAGAGATCGCGGGCCGCCCGGGTGGAAAACGGTGGTGACGCGAACGCACTTTGCAGGCGTGTCACGACCTTGTCTGGCGAGTCGGCACCGGCAGGTGTCGGCCGAACCGGGCTAAGAGGCCTCGCCCGATAAATTCCGGTCCGCAAGGGTCGGGACGGTCCTGCTATGAGACCGACACCTCTGCATGCCGCAGAGAATGGCGTCGGGGAGCCGGCAGCCAACCCTCGTGGTTGAGCGCCCAATGTCGGCGACTGGGAAAGAGAGCGTGGCGAGCTCCCACTCCCAAAGTTTCCCCCGGGGACCTCGGTCCTCGGGGGTTTCTTTTTTTGCGCCTCCCCGCCCTCGCGGGCGAGAGGGAACATCCGCGCCCGGCACGGAACCGGATGCCTCCCCGGAGCGGCGGCGTCCTCGCCGCCGAGAAGAGGCTCCACGCAGCAACCGTGTCCGCCAACCGCCGCGGGTGACGTCCATGCGACGGTTGGAAAGCCGTCGTTCCAACAAGACGTCCCGCTCGGCGGCGGGGACGCCACCGCTCCACGCAGCGGCGCGCGCCGGCAAACCGCTTGCGTTCGCCCTACGCGCCGGGCACGGTCGCCGGCTTTTGCCGACGCAACCCGTCCGATCCGAACCGGCGCCGTCCATGAACCAGCACATCCGCAACATCGCCATCATCGCCCACGTCGACCACGGGAAGACCACCCTCGTCGACAAGCTCCTCAAGGAAGGCGGCGTCTTCCGCGCCAACCAGCAGGTCGAGGAACGCGCCATGGACTCGATGGACCTCGAGAAGGAGAAGGGCATCACGATCAAGGCCAAGAACACCTCGGTCCACTGGCACGACAAGACGATCAACATCGTCGACACGCCCGGCCACGCCGACTTCGGCGGCGAGGTCGAGCGCGCGCTCCGGATGGTCGACGGCGTGCTGCTGCTCGTCGACGCCTACGACGGACCCCAGGCGCAGACGCGGTTCGTCCTCCGCAAGGCCCTCGCCCACGGGCTCAAGGTCGTGATCGTGATCAACAAGATCGATCGCGACAACGCCGAGCCCCTCAAGATGTACGAAAAGGTCCTTGAGCTGCTCATGGAGTTGAACGCCAACGAGGAGCAGTTCGACGCGCCCGTCGTCTACGGATCCGGCCGCGACGGCTACATGATGTACGACCTGAAGGGCGAGCGTCGCGACATGACGCCGCTCTTCCAGACGATCCTCGACCACGTGCCGCCGCCCTTCGCCAAGCCCAACGACCCGTTCCACATGCTCGTCTCCAACATCGATTGGAGCGACTACGTGGGCCGCATCGCGGTCGGCAAGGTCCTCGGCGGGTCCGCCAACCTCGGCGATCCCGTGTGGGTGATCCGCCACTCCGACGGCAAGCGCGTCCGCGCCAAGGTCACCAAGGTCTTCGAGTTCACCGGCCTCGGCACGTCCGAGTCCCCCACCGCGACCGCGGGCAACATCGTCGGCATCTCCGGCTTCGAGGACGTCGACATCGGCGACACCATCACCGCCGACGAGGCCGGCCACGCCCTGCCCTTCACCCAGATCGATCCGCCCACCCTGGAGATGCAGTTCTGCGTCAACGACGGCCCGCTCGTCGGCCGGGAGGGCAGGCTCGTGACCTCGCGCCAGATCCGCGACCGGCTCATGCGCGAAGTGAAGACCAACGTCTCGATCCTCATCGAAGACTCCGACAAGGCCGGTGTCTTCAACGTCAAGGCCCGCGGCGCGATGCAGATCGCGGTCCTGGTCGAGACGATGCGGCGCGAGGGTTTCGAGCTGCTCGTCTCCCGCCCGACGGTGATCGAGCGCGTCGTCGAGGGTCAGCGGATGGAGCCCTACGAGACCCTCTGGGTCGAGGTGCCCGACGAATGCGTCGGCGCGATCATGCAGAACCTCGCCAACCGCCGCGGCCAGCTCACGAACATGGAGAAACTCCCGCACAGCACGATGATCGAGGCCACGATCACGACCCGCGGGCTGATCGGGATGGAGTTCGACGTGATCAACGCCACCAGCGGGCGTGGCGTGATGAGCCACCTCTTCAAGGAATACGGGCCCTACGCCGGCGACGTCCTCACCCGCACCTCCGGCACGATCATCGCCACCGAGGCCGGTGTGACCACGACCTACGCGCTCGTCGGCGTACAGGAGCGCGGTCGCCTCTTCGTCGGACCGGCCGAGGAAGTCTACGAGGGCATGATCGTCGGCGAGAACCCGCGCAACGAAGACATCATCTGCAACGCCGTCCGCGAAAAGAAGCTCACCAACTTCCGCTCCCAGGGCGAGGGCGTCGCGGCCGGGCTCACGCCCGCGGTCCGCCTCTCGTTGGAGCGGGCGATCGAGTACATCGCGGCGGACGAGTTCGTCGAAGTCACCCCGAAGACGCTCCGCCTCCGCAAGCGCATCCTCAACAACGGCGAGCGCCAGAAGGCGAAGAAGGCCTCGAAGTAACCGACGGGGGACGCACCCCGGGAAGCGGCATCGGCCGGCGGAGAACCGTGTTGCCGCATCGGCCTGCGTCGCGATGCTCACCCTCCGGATGCCGGCGCTCTACGGCAGGATCTACCGCCTCTTCTTCGCGTTCCTCGGTTCGTTTGCGCTCGCCTTCATCGCGCCTCGTTTCGCTTCCGGCGGGAGCGACGGGTTCGCCGCGGGCGCCATCGCGGCCGTCGCGTTCCTTGCTTGCGCCGTCGCCGCGGCGGTGTTCGCGATCTGGCTCGCGGTCGTCACCCTGCGGCGGCGCGGAGAACTTCGCCGCATCACGTTGATCGTCGGCCTGCTGCCCGCGCTGATCGTCGCGACCGTCGCGTTCCGGATCTGGCACGACCTGCACCAACCGACCACCATCGTCGTTCCGGCTTCGGCCCCGACCCACGCGCCGACCACCGCACCACGGTGACGTCGTCGGAAGGTGGACGCCGGCTCTGGACGGCGTTTCCCCGCGGGCGCGCGATGCACGACGCGGTCCCGAGGCCCGCGGCCACCTTCCGAACGAAGGGCACGCGCAGCGCACGCTCGCTCCGTTTCGTTCAAAAATAGATCACGAATCGGAACGAGATCCGCCTCCGGGTTTTCCGACCGGGGGCAAGATGCGGCATTGATCCCGCACGCACTTGCGCTTACTCGTCAATCCGTTCCCTTTCGACCGTCGTTCAGACTGCCCGCGAGGTCATCGCCTCGCGGGCGCGTCGTCTCCCAGCGAGGATTTGTTCTTACGATGCCCATCCGCCCCCTGCCCCTCCGCCCGGAGCGAGCGCGTCTGCTGACGCTGCTCTGCGCCGGGATCGCCCTCCTTCCCTCCCTCGCCCCGGCCCAGTCGACGACGCCTGCCGACCTCGAGGCCGAGATGGACCGCTGGATCGCCCTCGAGCGACGCACCGCCGACGAGCGCAACCGCTGGCGGTCCGCGAAGCAGGTGCTCGAGACCAGCCTGGAGGTGTTGAAGAAGGAGCGCGCCGCCCTTCAGGAACAGGCCGGCTCGAACGAACTCTCCGCCACCCTCTTCAAGAACCGCCTCGATCTGGTCCAGCGGGGCACCGAATCGCACGAGACCGCGCACACCCGCCTCGCCGCCGCGATCGACACCTTCGAACCGCGCCTGCGGGCGCTGCTCCCACGACTGCCCGATCCACTCCGCGAGAAGATCGATCCGCTCGTCCGCCGCCTCGCCGCCGAAGCCGGGGGCGAATCCTCCTCCCTCTCCGAACGCGCGCAGACGCTCGTCGCCGCCCTCTCGTCGATCGACCAGTTCAACAACACCCTCACCCTGCGCCACCAACTGCGCGACGACGGCAACGGCCGGACGATCGACGTGCGCGTCCTTTACTGGGGCTTGACGGTCGCCTACGCCATCGACGCCTCGGGTCGCCGCGCCTGGATCCTCTCGCCGGGCGCGGAGGGTTGGACGTGGCGCCCGAGCGACGGCGACGCCGTGGCGATCGCGAAGTTGCTGGACGTGCACGACAAGCAGCGAAGTCCGGAGCTGGTCGTGCTTCCCGTGGCCGGGATCGGAGGTGGCGAATGAGTCGCGCCCCGCTCGCCTTCGCCACGTTGCTCGTCGCCCTGGGCGCACCGCTCACTGCGGCCGATCTCGCGGAGGCCTCCCGCACCATGAGCGGCCGTCTCGAGGAGAGCCTCGCCGCCTACAAGGAGCAGTCCGCGCGCATCGCCGAGGAGAGGATCCCGCTCATCCGGGAAATCAGCGCGCTGGAGGATGAAAACATCACCCTGCGCACGCAGATCCAGACCGCCGCGCGCCTGAGCGCGGGCGACACCAAGGCCTCCGAGGCCCTCAAGAACCGTCTCGACGAATTGAAGGCGCAGACGGACTTCTCGCTGCGCTTCCTTCAGGAGTACCTCGACTCGTTCGAGAGCCGCATCCACGTCGCCGAGGACCAGCACTACAAGGACCGGCTCACGGCCCTTCGGCTCGAGTTGGAGAAGGCGGGCGCGGATCCGGTCGCGGCCTTCGAGCAGCACGCCGCCGTGGTCGGGATCGGTCTGGAGCGCGCCGAGAAGCTCGTCGGCGGCACGTCGTTCAAGGGCCGGGCGATCGCTTCCGACGGCGTGGTCAAGGAGGGCACCGTCGCCCTCGTGGGACCGCTCGCCTACTTCGCCACCGAGCCGGGCGACGCCGACCCCGCGGCGGGCCTCCTTCAGTTCCGCTCGGGCACGATCGAGCCCTCGCTCGTCGTCCCCGACCGCACGCACGCATCCGGGATCGCACGTTTCGTCCAGAGCGGCGCCGGCGCCCTCGCGCTCGACGCCTCGCAGGGCAGCGCGATCGCCCTCCAGACCGCCAACATCCGGATCGTCGACCACATCTCCCGCGGCGGGCCGGTCGGCTACGCGATCCTCCTGCTCGGCGCGGTCGCGCTGATCCTGAGTTGCGTGAAGCTCGCCGACCTCGGCCGCTTCAAGACGATCGAGTCGCGCTCGCTCAACGCCATCATCCGCGAAGCCGTCGCGCGCAACGAACCGGCCGCGCTCGCCCAGGTCGGCAAGGTCGGCGGCCCCGTCGGCGAAATGCTCGAGCTGGGCGTCCGCAACCTCCACGCGAACTCCGTCCTGCTCGAGGAGCTGATGCTCAGCGTCATCCTGCGACGGCGCCCGGAGGTGGAGCGGTTCCTCCCCTTCCTCGCGATCACCGCGGCGGCGGCCCCGCTGCTCGGGCTGCTCGGCACGGTCGTCGGGATGATCCGCACCTTCGCCCTGATCACGGTCTTCGGCACCGGCGATCCGCGGGCCCTTTCCGCCGGCATCTCCGAAGCGCTCGTCACCACCGAGCTCGGCCTCATGGTGGCGATCCCGACGCTCGTGCTTCACGGGGTGTTCACCCGCATGATCAAGAGTCGGTTCGGCGACATGGAGCGGGTGGCCTTCGAGTTCGTGAAGACGCTCGCCCTCGAGGAGTCGAAGAAGCCGAAGGCCTGAGCGGCGATGGAGACCCACCTCGTCAGCGTCCTCGTCAGCGGCGGCCCGGTCATGCTCGCGCTCGCGGTGCTCTCGCTGCTCCTCTACAAGTCCATCATCAGCCTGCTGCTCTTCGTCCGCGGCCTGCGGCTCGACGAGTTCATCGACCGGCGCGTCGCCCAGACCACGCTGGCCGCCGAGACGAGCGACCCCGACGCGCTCCTCAAGGAGCGGATCGCGTTCTTCGACGAGACGCTCTGGCAGCTCAAGCAGCTCGTCCGCAGCCGTCTCAAATACACCCGCGCCCTCCTCGTCGCCTCCCCCCTCCTCGGCCTGCTCGGCACGGTGATCGGAATGCTCGACACCTTCCACGGGCTCTCCCTCAACCTCGGCCACGAGACCGCCCGCACGGTCGCCGACGGGATCTCCCGCGCCCTCATCACCACCGAGACCGGCCTGATGGTCGCGATCCCGGCGCTCTTCTTCATCAACTGGATCAAGCGGGAAACGCAGCGCCACGAACTGCGGCTCCTCGAACGCAAGATGGCGCTCCTTTCCCGGGTGCGGAACTGACCATGCTCAAAGAAACCCTGCGCGAGGAGTCCGGCGACGCCGTGGAGATCAACCTCTCCCCGATGATCGACTGCATCTTCATCCTCCTCCTCTTCTTCATCCTGACCACGGTATTCGTCGAAGAGTCGGGGATCGACGTCGACAAGCCCGAGGCCGCCACCGCCGTGCCCCTCGAGCAGGACAGCCTGCTCATCGCCATCTCGGCCGACGAACGCGTCTTCTACGGCGGCCGCGAGATCGGCATCTCCGGCATCCGCCCGACCGTGCAGCGCATCCTCGTCTCCAGCGACGTCTCGGTGATCATCCAGGCCGACCGCCGGGCGCGCCACGGGGTCTTCGCCAAGGCCTATGGCGAGGCCCGCGCGGCCGGAGCGCGCCGCATCCACTTCTCCACGAAGGCCGAGACCGAATGAGCCGCGCGTGAACTCGCTCGACCAGGCCCTCCGCCTCAGCAGCCGCTCCTGGAAGACCTTCGCCGGGTCCGTGGCCATGACCGCCGTGCTCTTCCTCTCGATCGCCTCGACGACGTTCGTCGTGCGACGCCCCTCGCGGGAGGACGCCCCGCTGCTTTCCTACGCGTTCGTCCCGCCGCCGCCGCTCCCGATCACCCAACAGACCACGCCCCCGCTTTCCTCCAGCCTCGCCGAGGCCTTCAAGTTCGACCCCACGACCGCCGGACCGCTCCCCGACATCCCGCTCGAGCTCCTCGACGTCACGCTCGACCCGTTCGTCGATCCGGGGGTCGCGATCGAGCTCGACCTCCAGCGCGGCTTCACCGTGCAGAAGCCCGAGGCGCCCGACCGGTTCATGATCTTCGAGCGCAACCAGGTCGACGAGATCCCCGTCTGGCTCTACGGGACGATGGTCGAGGTGCCGCGTCAGTTGCAGAACGCCGACTCCCAGGCCCTCGTCCTCTACACCGTCTCGGACCAGGGCAGGACGAGCAACATCCACGTCCTCGACTCGAACGATCCCGCCTTCTCCGCCTCCGTCCGCGAGGCGATCAAGGACTGGCGCTTCCGACCGGCCCGCAAGGGTGGCAAGCCCGTCTCCGTCTGGGTGCAGCACTTCGTCAATTACAACCCCGGTTTCCGCAGCCCGTTCTCCCTCTGACGTCATTCCCCCGCCGATGAAACGCCGCCTCGCCCTCGCCCTTCTGCTCCTTCCCCACCTCGCCGGCGCCGCCGAACTGGGGCGTCCCGTGCTGAGCTCCGAGGAGTTCGCCCGGCGCTTCACCGCCAGCTACGGATTCCTCTCCCAACGCGAACCGCAGGTGACCGAGATCGAGATCGCCCTGCTCTCCAAGGTCTCCCCGATGATCGAGGCGAGCCCGGCCCTCGCGCGCAACATGATCGAATCCCTCCTCGCCGACGGAAAGCCGGTCAGCGCCGCGTTCAACCAGGTGCTCGGCAACCTCTACTACACCGCCCGCCTCTGGAGCGAGGCGGAGACGAACTACCGCGAGGCCATCCGCAAATTCCCCGATTTCCAGCGCGCCTGGAACAGCCTCGGCACCCTCCTGATAGAGCAGGACAAGTACGCCGAGGCCGGCGCCGCCCTCGCCCGCAGCATCGAGCTCGGGGCAAACGACGCCCACTCGTATGGGTTGCTCGGATACGCCCTGCTCCGCACCCGCGAGCTGGTGGCCGCCGAGGTCGCCTACGACATGGCCCTGCTCCGCTCCCCGGGCAACATCCGCTGGCTGGAGGGCAAGGCCCGCATCCTCTCCGACTCGGGACGGCACGCCGAGGCGATCGCCGCCGCCCGCGAGCTGCTCCAGTCCGATCCCGGCAACGTCGAATACTGGCGCCTCCAGGCCAACGCCCACCTCGCGCAGGGCGAGAACGACGCGGCCCTGCGCAGCCTCGAGGTCACCCGGCTCCTCGGGCGCGTCAACGGCGACACCCTCTACCTCGTCGGCAACCTCTACGCGAAGCGTGAGATGCCGGAGCAGGCGCTCGGCGCCTACCTCGCGGCCCTCGAGCTCGAACCGAACCGCGCGCCCACCCTCCTCCTCGGCATCGCCCGCAATCTCCTCGGGCAGAACGAAGTCGAGCTCGCCCGGCGCCTGCTCACGACGCTGAATCCCGACACCGGCGCCTGGTCCTTGCAGGAGCTCATCCAGCACGCCCTCCTGCAGGGCCGCGTCGCCGAGCACGACAAGGACGCCGGCGGCGCGATCGCCGCCTTCGAGCGCGCCCTCGACCTCGACCCGCTCAACGTCGAGTGCCTCTTCCGCCTCTCCCAGACCCACGCCGACGGCGGAGCGCGCGACAAGGCCCGCTACTACCTCGGCCGGATCAAGGACGACGCGAACTACGAGTACGCCGCCCACCTCTTCCTCTCCCGCCTGCTGATCGACGAAGGCAAATTCATCGACGCCCTCGCTCCGCTCCGCTCCGCCCTGCGTCTCAAGCCGACGACCGAGCTCGAGAGCCTCTACAACCAGGTGCGCGTCGCCGCCCAGATCAGCGGCTGAGTCCGTCCGGCGAAGCGGCGGTTTTCCAACCGCCGGGCACGACTCACGGTCGGCGTGTCAGAGCCGCAGGCGCAGACCGTCGTAAGCGATCCTGACCTCGGCGGGCAGCGTCGCCTCGGCGGTCGCGTGGTCGACGGCGTGGGTAAGGTGCGTGAGGTAGGTCCTCGGCGCTCCGATCGCCCGGGCGACCTCCACGGCCTCGCCGATCGACATGTGCGTGGGATGCGGTTCCGGCCTCAGCCCGTCGAGCACGACGGCCTGCGCTCCCCGAGCCAGCGCCCGTGCCTCCTCGGGCACTTCCTTGCAGTCGGTGTAGTAGGCGAACTTCGCGCCGCCCTCCCGCTCTTTGAAGACGAGTCCGAGCACGCGCACGAGACCGTGCGGCAGCGTCGTCGCGGTGATGGTTCCGACCCCGAGGTCGAGCGTGCCCCGCATCTCATGGACGACGAAGGCCGGGTACCCCTTCATCGCGGGCCGCCCGCCCATCGCGTAGGGATACACGGCCGCCAGACGCTCCCTCCCCTGCGCGGTCGTGTAGACCGGGATGCCCTCGAAGCCCCGCAGGTCGCAGAACCGCCGCAGGTCGTCCATCCCGAGGATGTGATCGGCGTGACCGTGCGTGAGCACGAAGAGATCGACCTTCGGAATCCGTTCGCGGATGCATTGCTCGCGAAACTCCGGCCCCGCATCGACCTGGATGTGAAGGCCTCCCATGACCACGTGGACGCAGGGCCGACCGCGTTTGTTGCGTGGATCGGTGGACGTACACACGGGGCATTCGCAGGCGATCATGGGGACGCCCTGCGAAGTTCCGGTGCCGAGGAAGATCACGTCCATGCGGGCCGAGCATCCAGACGAGACGAGACCCCCTGCCAAGCCGATACTCGGGCGAAAACGCCCGCGGGTGTAATCGAAAGTGGTGGCATGCCTCGGTTCTCCTGAAGACCGACGGCCGTCTCGGCGGCCGGGTCGGATGCATCGACCGCAGCCACTTGGCATGCCCTTGTGTGGGCCGGGGTTCATCCCCGGCTTCTGCGGCTCTCTCAGTCGGAAGCCGGGGATGAACCCCGGCCCACGAAGGCGGGTCGCCACCACTTTTTGGCCACACCCACGGGCGCGCCATCGACCGGACAAGAAAAAGCGGCGCGCCGTCGCCGGCGCGCCGCTGGAAGTGCGGAGGAGGGATTTCCCGAGGCGGAGCCTCAGTAGTCCATTCCGCCCGGAGGATGCGCCGGGGCGGATTCCTTCTTCTCCGGAATCTCCGTGATCATGCACTCCGTGGTCAGCAGCAGGCCCGCGATCGACGCGGCGTTCTGCAGCGCGGAGCGGGTGACCTTGGTGGGATCGACCACGCCGGCCTTGACGAGATCACCGTATTCGCCGGTCGCGACATTGTAGCCCTCGTTGCCCTTGCGCTTGAGGACTTCCTGGACGATGACCGAGCCCTCGACGCCGGCGTTGGCGCAGAGGTGGCGGAGCGGGAACTCGATCGCACGACGGACGATGGCGGCGCCGATCTTCTCGTCACCGTCGAGCTTGAGCCCGTCGATGGCCGAGAGGCAGCGGATGAGCGCGACGCCGCCGCCGGGGACGATGCCTTCCTCGACCGCCGCGCGGGTGGCGTGCAGGGCGTCCTCGACGCGCGCCTTC
>DAIPIQ010000021.1:11364-29624 GCA_036770745.1 Opitutaceae bacterium
GTCGGGCTCGGTCGCGGCGCCGACGTTGATCACGGCGACCCCACCTGCGAGCTTGGCGAGGCGCTCCTGGAGCTTCTCGCGGTCGTAGTCGGAGGTCGTCTCGTCGATCTGGCGGCGGATCTGCTTCACGCGGCCCTGGATGTCGGCGGCGGAGCCGGAACCCTCGACCATCGTGGTGTTCTCCTTGTCCACGGTCACGCGCTTGGCGCGGCCGAGGTCGGAGATCTGGACATTCTCCAGCTTGATGCCGAGGTCCTCGGTGATGCAGCGGCCGCCGGTGAGGATCGCGATGTCCTCGAGCATGGCCTTGCGGCGGTCGCCGAAGCCCGGTGCCTTGACGGCGCAGGCGTTGAGCGTGCCGCGGATCTTGTTCACCACGAGCGCCGCGAGGGCCTCGCCGTCGACCTCTTCACTGATGATGAGGAACGGCTTGCCGGTCTTGGCGACGGACTGGAGGAGCGGGAGCAGGTCGTTGAGCGAGGAGATCTTCTTCTCGTGGATGAGGATGTAGGGATCCTCGAGCACGGCCTCCATCGTCTCCGAATTCGTGGAGAAGTACGGGCTCTGGTAGCCCTTGTCGAACTGCATGCCCTCGACCACGTCGAGCGAGGTCTCGATCGACTTCGCCTCTTCGACGGTGATCGTGCCGTCCTTGCCCACCTTGTCCATCGCGTCGGCGATGATGTCGCCGATCGTTTCGTCCCAGTTGGCCGAGACGGTCGCGACCTGGCGGATCTCTTCGCGGTCCTCGACCTTCTTGGAGATCTTCTGGAGGTTGGCGATGACGGCCTCGACGGCCTTGTCGATGCCACGCTTCAGGTAGACCGGGTTGGAGCCGGCGGTGACGTTCTTGAGGCCTTCACGGTAGATGGCCTCGGCGAGGACGGTCGCGGTCGTGGTGCCGTCACCAGCGATGTCGGAGGTCTTCGAGGCGACCTCGCGCACCATCTGCGCGCCCATGTTTTCGTAGGGATCCGGGAGCTCGATCTCCTTGGCGACGGTCACGCCGTCCTTGGTGACGGTCGGCGACCCGAATTTCTTGTCGATGACGACATTGCGGCCCTTGGGACCGAGGGTGACGGTGACCGCCTTGGCGAGGAGCTCCACACCGCGGAGGATCTTCTGCCGTGCGGCCTCGTCGAAAATCAATTGTTTAGCTGCCATGGTATTTTATTGGGTTGGAAGTT
This sequence comes from Opitutaceae bacterium, assembly GCA_036770745.1. Taxonomy (GTDB): domain Bacteria; phylum Verrucomicrobiota; class Verrucomicrobiia; order Opitutales; family Opitutaceae; genus DAIPIQ01. Next base: position 12,552 of record DAIPIQ010000021.1, read on the forward strand.
GTGGAAACGCGCGGGTTGCGGTCCTCAGCCGGCGATGACGCCGAGGATGTCGTCTTCGCGCACCAGGAGGTACTTGGCGTCGTCGATCTTCACCTCCGTGCCGCCGTATTTGCTGATGAGCACGCGGTCGCCGACCTTCACTTCGAAGGTGCTCAGCTTGCCGTTCTCATCCTTCTTGCCGGTGCCGAGAGCGATGACTTCGGCCTCCTGCGGCTTTTCTTTGGCCGAGTCCGGGATGATGATCCCGCCGCGGTTCTGTTCCTTCTCCTCGACGTGTTTGACGAGGACGCGATCTCCGATGGGTTTGATCTTAACCTTCATACTTTTTGTGTTTTCAGGGCTTGAATCAGGTGTGCAGGAAGCCGCTCGTCCGGCACGAGGCGCGGACGCGCGGCGAAATCATTTCTTTTCGTCGTCGACGACCTCGAAGTCGGCGTCGACCACGTCGGCCTTCTTGGCGCTCGCGCCATCCGGCTTGGGTGAGGCGTCCGAAGGGCTTCCGGCCGCGCCGGCCGGACCGGCGGCCTGTTGGGCTTGGGCGTAAAACTCGGCCCCGACCTTCTGGAGGCTCTCCAGCGCGCTCTTGATCCGCGCGGTGTCCTTGCTCTCGAGGTCCTTCCGGGCGTCGCCGAGGGCGCTTTCGAGTTTCGCCTTCGCCTCCACGGGAAGTTTGTCGCCGGAGTCCTTGAGGAGCTTCTCGAGCTGGTAGATCGAGGTATCGAGCTGGTTGTGGCTCTCGGCGGCCTCGCGCCGCTGGCGGTCCTCTTCGGCGTGGGCCTCGGCCTCGCGGGTCATACGCTCGACCTCGTCCTTCGAAAGACCGGAGGAGCCGGTGATCGTGATCTTCTGGTCGCGACCGGTGCCGAGATCCTTTGCAGAGACGTGGAGGATGCCGTTGGCGTCGATGTCGAAGGTCACCTCGATCTGCGGCACGCCGCGCGGGGCGGGCGCGATCCCGTCGAGGTGGAACGTCCCGAGGGTCTTGTTGTCACGCGCCATCGGTCGCTCGCCTTGGAGGACCTTGATCTCCACCGACGGCTGACTGTCGCTGTAGGTCGAGAACACCTGCGACTTCTTGGTCGGGATGGTCGTGTTGCGCGGGATCATCGCCGTCGAAACGCTTCCCGCGGTCTCGATGCCGAGGGTGAGCGGGGTGACGTCGAGCAGGAGCACGTCGCGCACGTCGCCCTTGAGGACGGCGCCTTGGATGCTCGCTCCGATCGCGACCACTTCGTCCGGGTTGACGCCCTGGTGCGGCTGCTTGCCGGCGAGCTGGTGGGCGATCTCGACGATCCGGGGCATGCGCGTCATGCCGCCGACCAGCACGAGCTCGTCGATGTCCTTCGTCTGGAGTTCCGAGTCCGCGAGGCACGCCTTGAACGGCTGGATGCAACGCTCGAAGAGCGGATCACAGATCTGCTCCATCTTCGCCCGGCTGAGCTGCACGTTGAGGTGCTTCGGACCCGAGGCGTCGGCCGTGATGAACGGAAGATTGATGTCGTAGGTCTGCGTCGAGGAGAGCGCGATCTTCCCCTTTTCCGCCTCTTCCTTCAGGCGCTGCAGGGCCATCGGATCCTTGCGGAGATCGATGCCGTTCTCCTTCCGGAACTCCTCGACGAGCCAGTTGATCACGGCCTCGTCCCAGTTGTCACCGCCGAGGTGCGTGTCGCCGTTGGTGGCCTTGACCTCGAAGACCCCGTCGCCGATCTCGAGGATCGAAATGTCGTAGGTGCCGCCGCCGAGGTCGAAGACCGCGATCTTCTCATCCTTCTTCTTCTCGAGGCCATAGGCCAGGGAGGCGGCGGTGGGCTCGTTGATGATGCGGAGGACCTCCAGGCCCGCGATCTTGCCCGCGTCCTTGGTGGCCTGGCGCTGGGAGTCGTTGAAGTAGGCCGGGACGGTGATGACCGCCTGGGTGATGGTCTCGCCGAAAAACTTCTCCGCGTCGGCCTTCAACTTCGCGAGGACGAAGGAGGCGATCTGCTGGGGGGAGAACTGCTCGGGCTTTTCGCCCACCTGCACCTCGATCCACGCGTCACCGTTCTTGGCCTCGGTGACCTTGTAGGGCAGGTTCGCGGCCTCCTCGCGCACTTCGGAGAATTTGCGCCCGATCAAGCGCTTCGCCGAGAACACGGTGTTGCGCGGATTGGTGACGGCCTGCCGCTTCGCCGCCTGCCCGACGAGGCGCTCGCCGGATTTGGTGAAGGCAACCACCGAAGGCGTCGTCCGCGCCCCCTCGGCATTCGGGACGACGACAGGCTCGCCGCCTTCCATCACCGACATGCACGAATTTGTGGTTCCAAGATCGATTCCGAGGACCCGACTCATGCTAATTTCTCAGCAGCGACGATGCCATCGGGTTGCACGAGATCATTAACCATTCTTCACGAGCGCCTTGCATCTCAAACGAGCCTGCCGGAGTGAAACGCGTCCCGGTCCGGCAGGGCCACGATGTCCCGCTTTCAACCCTCGATGGCACACCGCGGCCGTGTCATCGCGCGGCGAATGTCCCAGCGGGTGCGAATCGCGCTCCGATCGTTTGCGGAATCCATCTTCGCCATCACGTTCTGCCCGTCCTTCGCTCCCATGCTGATTCCTCCACAGGTCCCGGTGATGACGTTGCCGGACACGGTGTTTTTCCCGTTCACGGTCCTGCCGCTCCGGATTTTCGAGCCCCGCTATCGGCAGATGCTGCAGGATGTGTTGGAGGCCGACCGCCTCTTCGCGGTGGCCGCGCGTGTTCCCGACCCGGGCCCCGGTCTCGACGAGGACGAGCCGCCGTGTGCCATCGCCACCCTGGGTGTCGTGCGGTCTTGTCAGACCCTCGAAGACGGCACTTCGCACCTCCTTCTCCAAGGCCTCTCGCGGATCCGGATCGAGGCGATCGTCGCGGAAGAGCCCTACCGGCTCATCGAAGTCTCGCTCCTTCGCAGCACGTGCTCGATTTCGCAGGTCGCCTTGGAGCGCCTCAGCGAGGACCTGCTCCGGACCATCCGACGCCGGGCGAAGCTCGATCCCTCGGTGTCGCTCCCGATCATCGAGGCGGTCGGTGATGCCGATGCCTCGGCCTTGTGCGACCTCGCGGCCTATTCCCTGTCGGATGACGCACCCTTCAAACAGGGGATGCTCGAGACGCTCGACACCGCCGAGAGGCTGCGCCGCACGATCGCCCACCTCCGCGGGCAGATCCGCGCCCTCGAACTTCAGCGGCGGCTCCAAGGCCGCCTTGCCGACGATGCGATCGCCGACAACTGAGCCTCCCCGCCGCCGACATTCGCTCTTGCCAACCCTTTCGGGAGTTGAAAGTTACCCGCCCCTAGACCTGGCCGGGATAGCTCAGTTGGTAGAGCAATGCTTTCGTAAAGCATGGGTCGTCGGTTCGAGTCCGATTCCCGGCTCCATTTTTTTGAACGCCCGGCGCCTTGCGCGGGTCCCTCCCGGAGGAGCCGGCCGATCGCCAAAGATCTGAGGCTCCCGGTCGATTCATCAACCAGCGCCTCATGGAAGAGCCCGTCCGCATCCTTTCCGACCTCCATCTCGGCCACAAGGCGAGCCTCGCGCGGGAGATCACCCAGGTCGAGCCGCTCTACCGCGGGGCGCGCACCGTGGTCTTCAACGGCGATACGATCGAGATGCGTTCGCGCCGCTGCCGCGAGCGGGCCGCGACGATCCTCCGGGAGGTCGAGGCCTTCTGCCGGGCCCAGACCGCCCGGACGCATTTCATCAACGGCAACCACGACCCCATCATCTCCGAGGTCAACCACCTCGAGCTCGGAGAAGGCAGCCTGCTCGTGACCCACGGCGACGTCCTCTTCCACGAGCCGGATGCGACCCCGCGCGCGACGACCCCCTCGGAACGCGGGACCGAGGAGCTTTCGAGTCGCGAGCTCGAGCAGCTCGCGCGGATCCTTTCGACGAACAAGCGCGTCTCCAGCGAGATCCGAACCGAGCACTTCACGATCCCCGATGGCACGTGGGGCCAGTTCTCCACCTTCATGAAGCAGACGTGGCCGCCCCGGCGGCTGGTGCGCACCGTTTCGAGCTGGCGCAACACCCACCTGCACGCGATGGACCTCGTCCGGACCTACCGGCCCTCCACCCGCTGCGTGATCGTCGGTCACACCCACCGGCCCGGAGTCTGGCACAACCACGGCTGCACGGTGATCAACACCGGCTCCTACCTCCCGATGCTCGGGCGTTTCGCGGTCGATTTCGAGGCCGACACGGTGACGGTCCGCAAAGTGGTCTTCCGCCGGCAGCGGTTCCACATGGGCCACACGGTCGCCCGTTTCCGCATCAACGGCCGCGTCCACGCCCTCTGAGCGGTCCGGCGCGGTGTGGGATCGACACCGCTCCCGAGTCGGCTCTCGCTGGCCGCCCGGCGTCGCCCGGCCATGCGGACCGAACTCTTCGACTACCCACTCCCGACGGAGCTCATCGCCCATACGCCTTGTGAACGGCGCGACCAGTCGCGTCTGCTCGTCGTCGATCGCGTCACCCGGCGCCTCGCCCACCACCGGTTTTGCGACCTCCCGCGTTTTCTCCGCCCGGGCGACACGCTCTTTCGCAACACCGCCCGCGTCCTCCCCGCGCGACTCCTCGCGACCCGCCCCGGCGGCGGACGCGTCGAGTGCCTCCTGCTCCGGCCCGATCCTTCCGGCCTCGACCGATGGTGGTGCCTTCTGCGACCCGGGAAAAAACTCCCACCCGGCGCCGTCTTCGGCATCGCGGACGGGTTCGACGCCGAAGTGCTCGTGAAATCCCCCACCGCCGAATACCTCGTCCGCTTCAGCCCGGCCCGCGTCGGCGAGACGGTGCCCGCGCTTGCGGAGCGCCTCGGGGCGATTCCCCTGCCGCCCTACATCGACCCGCGACGGGAAGCCCGAGGCGTCGACGACCGCAACCGCTACCAGACGGTCTTCGCCGACCCGGCGCGCACGGTCGCGGTCGCCGCTCCGACGGCCGGCCTCCACTTCACTCCCGAACTTCTCGCCGCGATCGAGGCCGGCGGCGCCCGGTTTGCCGATCTCGTCCTGCACGTCGGCCTCGCTACCTTCAAGCCCATCGACGCCGACGATGTCTCCCGGCACCGGATCCACCGCGAGAGCTACGAAATCCCGGCCTCCACCCGCGCGCTCCTCGACGCCCCTTCCGTCGGGAGACGCATCGCGGTCGGCACGACCTCGGTGCGCGCCCTGGAAGCCTACGCGAGGAGCCCGGACCGCACGGTGCAGGGCGCCTTCCACGCCGAAGCCGGGCTCTACCTCCATCCGCCGGCGGAGTTCATGTCCGTGGACGCCCTCGTAACGAACTTCCACCTGCCCCGTTCGACCCTTCTTTGCCTTGTCGCGAGCTTCCTCGCCCCGGGAGGCGTCGAGGGCGTGGCCTGGCTCCGCGAGATCTACGCCGAGGCGATTCGCGAGCGGTACCGCTTCCTCAGCTACGGCGACGCGATGCTCGTCCTCTGATCGGCCCTTTCGGGGAATAACCGCCCCCGGACGCCGCTCGCAGGTTCGATGCGCCCACGCGCACCGGACCATGACCAGGGACCAATGCAAATTCCTCCTCCGCGCCCGCCGCCCCGACGGCGCGGACGCCCGCGACCCGATGTTTCGCGAGGCCCTCGCGCGGGTTGCGAGCGACCCGGGGCTCGCGGCGTGGTTCGAGCGGGAGCGTGCCTTCGACCACCGCATCTCGGCCGCCCTCGCCACGATCGATCCGCCGGCCGTGCTTCGCGCACGCATCCTCGCCGGCATCCGGGCGGGAGCACCGCGCCGTCCGCGTCGACTCATGGCGAACCTCGCCGCGATAACCTTGGCGGCCGCGTGTGTCGCCCTCGCCTTCATCACCCTGCGCCCCCGCTCCGCGCCGCCGATGCCGCTCGCGACGATCGTGGAGCTTGCGACCGCCGAATCGGGCCGGCCCGCGACGCTCGACCACTTCGCCGCCTCCTCCACCGAGCTCGCAGGGTGGCTCGAGCGCGCCGCCGCCCCCACCCCCGCCGCCCTCCCCGGCGGACTCCGCGAGCTGGCGACGATCGGCTGCCGCGTGTATTCATGGAATGGCGTCCGCGCCTCGCTCGTCTGTTTCCGGTCGGAGGGCGCCGGCGGCGGACCGGCCGGCGTCCTTCATCTCTTCGTCGTCGACAGCCGGAGCTGCGCCGGTGGCGCCGCCGAGCCGACCCCCGTGGTGTATTCACGGAGTGGGCACGCCGTCGCCACGTGGCGCGACGAGGCCCGCCACTACGTCCTGGTCGCACCCGCCGGCGAGGAGGCGCTGCGCCGCCTCCTCCTGCCGCCGGAGCCGCGGCTGGCCGGGCTCCGGGCCGGCCTTGCGCTCGACAAACGCCGGCCGGGCGCGCTTGCTCGCGCCGATGTCCGGGGATGTCCAGATCCTGATCGAGGAGGCGACGTTCGAGTTTTCCATCGGGGAGGAGGCGAACGCCCTCCGACTGTTGCATGAAGCCGTCGCGCGCGCGCCCGGGAGTTTCGAGGCCTGGCACGCCCTCGCCGAGGTGTTGTTCAGCCAACGGCGGTTCGACGACGCGCTCGCCGCGGCCGAGAAGGCCCACGCCCTCCGACCCGACGAGCTCTTCATCAACACCAGCCTCTCGCGCATCTGGATGGAGCGCGGCGACAAGCCCAAGGCCGAGCAGTTCGGCGCCCGGGCGCGCGTGCTGGGCTGGAAGGATCAACTGAAGCAGCCGCCCGACGCGCCGCCGGGCCTCGTTTGAGGGACGTCCTCAGCTCGGGCCGGCCGCCGAGCCCTCGTCCGGCTGGAAACGGTAGGGCCCGTTGAAGATCAACTCGAGGTCGTCGACGCGGATGCGCACCTTGAGCAGGCCGCTCCGCGGATCGACCGGCCGGGCGTGCCCCGTCACGGTGCGCGGCTTCCCCTTGTGGTTGAGCGCCTCGCCCGTGAAGTCCACCTGCTCGCCCCGCGCGAGCCGCTCGAAATCGGCGTCGGCGACGCTGATCGAGATCCGGCCCCGCTCACCCCAGAAGACCCACGGGAAGACCCTCGCCTCGTAATCGGCGACATAGGCCCCGCTCTCGCGACGGAAGCCGTCGTTGGTGAGCCGCACGCTTCCGACGTAGATGGAGGTGCGCAGCTCCGGCACGTCGACGCGAGCCGGCGGCGAGGCGCGGAGCGACGGGGCCGTTGTGAGCAGGAGCACGAAAAGCGCCCGACGAAGACGGTGCATGCCGGTCACGATGCGACCGCAACCGCACCGCGCAACCGACATCAGACGTCCCCTGGCGGCAGCCGGTCGCCGATGAGCGCGAGGCACTGGATCGCGGCGAGCCCCCATTGCGCCGCGCCGTTGGTCGAGACCTCTCGGGCCTCGTCGACCGGGCGCAGGACCGCGGGTCCCTCGATCCGCACGATCCTTGGTTCGAGCCCGCCGTGGTCCGCGCCGCCGCGAAACTCGGTCCACGCCCGCGCGGCGAGATCGGGACGGCCGAGCTTGACCGCGGCATGGGCCGTGAGTCGGGAGTGTCCCTGGCGCAGCGCGCTCCTCGGAAAACCCCGCCCCAGCCGCGCCTCCTGCACCGCCGCATCGGCGTTGTAGAGCTCGCAATACTCGAGCCACGCCTTCCGGAACTCCGGCGCCTCGAGGAGCTGGTTCAACTCCGCGCAGACCTCCACGAGCCCGAAGACGGCGCTGAGGTGCGAGGCGCCCGGGCTGCCGCGTTCGCCCGGAGCGAAGGCCCCCGTCTCGAGGTTGAAGGTCGCACCCGTGGTGAAGAAGCCGTGGGGCTGCGCCCCGATCGTGCGCATGCCCTCCACCAGCCGGGACCGCATCGCCGGATCGCCCGTGCGCTCCCACTCGGTGAGCCACGCTCCCGCGAGCGAGCCCCAGTCCGTCCCGAAGGCGAGGCCGACCCGGGTCGGATCGCTCGAGATCTCGCGCGCGAGGTCGCCCGCCGTCTCCGCGATCGCGAGCTTGCGGGTCGGCGGGATGCGCAACAACGCATGCCCCGCCTCGACCTGCGCCCGCATGAGGTCGCCCGTCCGCTCGTCGGCCGTCAGGTAGTAGAAGTAGCGTCGGTTGACCGCGGTGCTGATCCGGAGCTGCTTCGCGCTGCAACCCCAGTGCAGCACGTTGTGCCGCGATCCAAGCGGGGCGAAACGGCCGAGGTGGTGGACGTCGACTTCTCCGGTGTGGCGGGTCATCGCCTCGGCGAAACGGAAGGCGTCGGCCCGGCCCGTGCGGAGGAAATGGAGCCAGAGCCAGATGTCGGTGGAGAGCTCGGAGTTGTCCCACGCGTAGCCGCCGACGTCGTAACGCCACTCGTGGCGGTCCACGTCGTAGGTGTGCATGACGTCTCCAAAGTTCCAATACCCGAACCATCGGCGCTGCTCCTGCTGCCCGAGGTAGTAGTCGAGGCGCGCATCGAGACCCCGCTCGATCGCCTCACGCGCCGGGCTCGACCGGTCGGCCGGCGCCCAGACGTCGGCGCCGCCGAAGACGCCGCAGGCCGAGAGATGTCCGGGCGTGGTCACGAGGACCGGCGGTCGTCGCACGGCCTCCGCCAGCGCGGCGAGCCGGGCCCGCCCCGGGGTCGAAGCCACGAAGTGGAGCAGGAGCTCGCTGGTCCGCGCGACGCCCTCGGGGGAGTCGAAGCCCGGCTCGTAGTCCTCGTAGGTGATCTCGAGCCCGCCGTTGTACTGTTTGGCGTAGGTGTCCTGTCCGAGGCCGTCGTGGTAGGAGCGGAGGTCCATCGCCGGGGCCTCGGGCGCCCACATCCAGACGGTCGCCTGCGCCGCGTCGGTCGTCGCCCCGCGGATGTCGAGCTGCGCCGGATGGCTCTGCCAGAAATTCCTCAATCCGAAACAGAGCCCGCCCTCGGGACCACCCACGTAGCCCATGCCTCCCGCCCGCACCCCCTGAGCGGCGGTGAGCCAGGTGAATCCCTCGCGCGTGCGCTTGCGGATCTGGAAGCCGTCCGCGCCGGGCTGGACCAGCGTCCAGTCGTCGTAGGCCGGGATGAACTCGAGTCGGTCCGCGACCCGCCGGTCCCACTCCCCGGTCGGCGGCGTCACCGCCCCGGCGATCTGGGCGCGGCGCACCGCGGCGCCCGGATCGCGCCGCAGTCCGGTCAACCCGCGGACCGCCTCGCCGAAGATTCCTTCACCCTCACCCGAGAACCGCACGTGCCGGTCGTGGAGGGCGCCGCGCATCACGACGTCGAACCGCAGCCCGAGGCCGGTGATGAAGTCGCGCTCCTGATCCCCGTCGAAGGTGATGGTGTGCAGCACCCGCACCGCCTCGCCACCGGCGTGGAGGTGGAGACGCACGACGAACGGCAGCCACCGCCGGTCGGCGTCGGCATGGCGGCCCTCCAGCCGGACCACGGCGCGGATCGGCCCCGACTGCTCGAGCGTCGCGGACTCGATCTCCCCGGCGAACGGCCGGATCGTGCGCGTGTCGCCGGCGCGCGCCTCGAGCAGGCAGACGAGGCGGCCGGCGCGCGCGAGGATGGCGCCGCCGCGGCGCACCTCGGGCACGAGGATGGCGCCGCGGCGCGCGATGTGCACGCGCAGCACTCCGGTGTCCACGACAAACGCCTCCGCCGACTCCGTCACCGTGAGCGGGAGCGGTGGCGTGGCCGGCGCACCGGGGACGACATCGAAGGATTCGCCCGCGGGGATCTCGCCCCCGACCGCGTGTCCCGTCCACTTGAGCGAGCCGTCGGGCCACGTCGCGAGCGGCCAGGTTTGCAGCGGGATCGGCGCGCCGTCGGCCGCGAGCATCGTGAACTCCGTTCCCGCGGCATGCCGGCCGAAGGGCCACGGGACACCCCAGGTCGCGCCGGCGAAGGCGGCGGGCGCCGCACCGCCGAGCCAACGCACCGGAGCCGCGCCGGGACGCGCCGGGTCCGCCGGCCTTGGCGCCGCCTGCGGCGGAACCGGAGACGCTTCGGTGAGCGGCGTCCGGCTCGCGGCGGCGAGCAAGGCTGCGGTGCGGACGAACTGGCGACGAGAGACCGGTGTCATGGCGAGGGAAGGGGTTGAAGGGGGGGGCGGGACCGGAAGAGGAGAACAGCCGCTCGCCGGGCTCGGCGAACGAGACCGAGAAGGACAGTCCGAATCCGCACCGGGGTGTAATCAAAAGTGGTGGCATGCCTCGGTTCTGCTGAAGACCGACGGGCTTCTGTGCGGCCGATTCGGGTGCATCGACCACGGTGACCTTGCCTTCCGTGTTCGTGGGCCGGGGTTCATCCCCGGCTTCCGACCGGGAGAGCCGGAAAAGCCGGGGGTAAACCCCGGCCCACGAAAGCAGGTTGCCACCACTTCCAATAACAACGTTCGCTCCGCCAATCGGGGGTTTTGGTTCGAGTCGGCGTCGCTGTCTCCGCAGCATCCCGCCGTCGCATGTCCCTCCCCACCCTGCGCAGTCTGGCCAAGGATCTCGGTCTCTCCCGTACGACCGTCTCGGACGCCCTGCGCGGCTCGCCTCGGGTCCGGCAGGAAACGATCGACCGAGTCGTCGCGGCGGCCAAGGCGGCGGGCTACGAACGAAATCCACTCACGAGCACGGTGATGTCGCTCCTGCGGCACTCCGGTGGCCGGCACTTCCGCGGAGTGGTCGCCGCGATCGAACTCGTGCCGCCGGATCGATCCGCCCACGTCCGCCGCTACGGCGAGGCGATCTTCGCCGGCATCCAGACGCGGGCGGAGGAGCTCGGCTTCAAGGCGGAGCGCTTCGAGGTCGGGCCGAACCGGATGCACCTCCGACGGTTGGACTCGGTCCTGCATGCGCGCGGCATCCAGGCCCTGGTCATCCTTCCAGCGATCGGGTTCCCCGATTTCTCCGAGCTGAAGTGGGCGCGCTACACCGCGGTGTATGTGGATTACTTCATCGATCGGCCCGGGCTGCACTGCGTGTGTTCCGACCACTACCGTTCGATGGTCGCGCTGCTTCAGGAAACCCACCGCCGCGGCTACCGGCGACCCGGGCTCTACATGGAGATCCCGCTCGACGAGCGGTTGCAGTTCCGGTGGGAGGGCGCGTTCGTCGCGCTCCAGAAATACCTGCCCGGGATCACCGAGGCGCCGCCGCTGCGCCTCGCGGAGATCACGCGCCGCCGGTTCCTGGAGTGGTTCGAGGAACACCGGCCCGACGTGGTCTTCGGTCACGACGTCGCCGCGCTCGACTGGATGCGCGAGGCCGGGGCCCGCGTGCCGGAAACGCACGGCTACGTCTGCCTCAACTCGCACCGGGCGCCGCCCGGCGTGACGTGCCTCGACTTGCAGGTCGGTCGGCTCGGGGCCCGCGCGACCGAGCTCGTCACGGCGCAGCTCCTCCACAACGAGCTCGGCGTGCCGGCCCTGCCCTCGCTCACCACGATCCCCGCCCGCCTCGTCGAGGGAGGCACGCTGGCCCTCGACGCGACCCTGGCGAAGGCCCCGGCAAAACCACGCTCCCGGCGCGCCGCGACTCCCGGTCAGGAGACGCCGGCCGCCAGCCGCAGCACCGACCAGAAGGCGGCGAGGATCGCGAACGAAACGGCGAGGCATGCCACGAAACCGATCGCGTCGACCCGGTCCCAGCGGGCGAACTCCCAGGAGGAGGCTCGCCCGAAGAGCTTGAGGTGATCGAAGCGCGCGGGGTCGCGCCCGGTCTCGACCATGGCGGCCTCCTCCAGCTCGGGCGTCGCACCCACCGGCGTCTTCATCTTCCCGAAGAACAGGTCGATCCGTCGCCGCTCGGGGGCCCGGGTGACGAGGCTCACCGCGATGAGCACCACGAACGGGAAGACGGCGTCGAAGAGGTAGCGCGCGGCGTTGCGACCCGAAGGCGTGAGCGCGGCCACGTCGAGCCCGAGGCGCTCGAGGACGAGCAGCTCGAGGTGCAGCCGCTTCCGGCCCAGGAGGGCCGAACCGGGATCCGCGGGATCCTCGCGCACGACCGTATCGAAATACACCGGGACCGGGCGGCCATCGTGCTCGACCTGCCGGGTGAGCGCCGGGCTGCGCGCGAGCGCGTCGATACGGGGCGCGAGGACGGAGGGTCCGACGATGTTGAGCAGGGCCGAGAGCACCACCGCGACCCACACCGCCGGCGCGGTGAGCCGGCGCCAGAAGAAGATCAGGAGCACGGCGGCGCCGAAGGGCACGTTCACCGTGAGCATGAGCTGAAGGACGCCGTAGACGTCGTCCATCGCCGCGGCGGCGCAGATCCCGCCGCCGAGGATCGCCACGATCGCCCACCGGCCCGTGCGGACCATTTGCGCCGAGGTGGCCGCGGGCGCGAGGTAGCGGTAGACGTTGCGTGTGAAGAGAGCGGATACGGCCATCGTCTGCGCGGCGATCGTCGACATGTTCGCCGCGAGCAGGCCCGCCATCATCAGCCCGAGGAAGCCGGGCCCGAGCAACCGGAGCGCCATCGAGCCCCACGCCGAGTCGGGATCGGAGAGCTGGTCCGCGCCCTGGTAGAGCGCGATCGCGATCAGGCCGCAGAACGCCCAGAGGATGATCATCACCCGCTTGGCGTAGGTGCCGGAGACGGCGCCGAAGCGCGCGGCGAACTCGTTCCGCGCCGAGCCCGCGACGCTCATGTTGCCGATGATGCCGTGGATCTGGACGATCGAGATGAGGAAGATGCCGAAGAGCTCCGCGCCGCCGATCCCGCCCGAGGCGGAACCGCCGAGCAGGTCGAACATCTCCGGCGGGACGCGTTCCGCCAGCCCTCCCCAGCCGCCGATCGCGTGGAGCCCGAACGGGATGAGGATCACCGAGAACGCGACGATGAGGATCCCCTGGAAGGCCTCGTTGACCGCGGCCGCCTCGAGGCCACCCATCACGATGTAGGCCCCGACCACGAGCGAATAGAGGAGGTAGTAGCCCCAGAGGCCGGCGCGGCTGTCGAGCCACGAGACGAAACTCCGCAGCTCCCCCCGCGCCTTTTTCGCGCGCAGCACGTCGAGCCGCGCGACGCCCGCCTCGTCGAGCGGGCCTTCCACGAGCGCGCGCTCCAGCGCGCGGTATTCGCGGAAGCCCTCGACCGAGGCGCGCTCGACGGAAGTCCATTCGGTCTCCGGTTTCACCAGCAGCGACGACGTCACCTTGTAGCCGACGAGGTTGCCGAAACCGATGATGACGACGACCGTCGCGACGATCTGGAAGATCGCGTAGAAGCGCGCCAGCCCGCGGGCGCCGAAGCGGTCCTCGAAGAGGTCGGCCACCGTGACGAGCCGCACCCGGCGGAACCACGGGTTCATGAACCAGTAGTAGGGGTTCATGAAGAGCGTCTGGAGCGAGAGCCAGACGCCCGAGGCGCCCTTCTGGTAGACGAACGAAGCCGTGCTGACCGCGCCGTTGGCGTCGGTCGCGTTGCCGAAATTGAGGAAGAACTGGTAGGCCTTGCCCAGCCGGCGGCCGGCGAGGAAATACCCCTCCTCGCTGCGCGCCGCGGCCGAGGCGCGCCGCCCCACCTGGATGACCACCGCGAGGTAGGCGAGGATGACGAGCAGATCGATCAGGTGCAGGCCGCCGAAACGCATGGGGTGGGAGGAAGTGCCGGAGGGGCGGCAGGATCAGACGCTTCAGGCCCGGTTGGCAACCGCGCCCGAAGGGGCGTCGACGCACGTCACCCGCCCCACCCGCGACCGGATCAGAAGTCGAACTTGGTCGTTAGCACGAACTGGCGCGGATCGATGATGCGGTAGGAGTTGGGCGAACCGTCGTAGTTCACGCCGACCACCTGGAGCCCGCCGTCCTCGAAGGCGTTGACGACGTTGAGCTGGATCTTCATCCGCACCCGGTCGTCGAGGATCTTGCGGCCGTAGCCGACCCACAGGTCGGTGTAGAGGTTCGCGCCGTCGAAGATCGGGCGCGAGACGTCGGAGAGCGTGAGGTCGGTCGTGCCCGCGGCCGTGTTGGGGCGGCCGAAGTAGCCGATGATGGCGCGATCCTCCCAGCGGAGGCTGCCGCCGAAGGAGAAGCCCTTGAAGCGGCCCTCGTCGACGTTGTAGTTGGTCAGGTAGGACCAGCGGTAGCGACGCTGCCCTGGCGCGACCTGTCCCTCGAGATCGCGGGCGATGGCGTACTGCGGGGTGACGTTGATGTCGTAGTAGAGCTGCGCGTTCTCGTTGCCGAACTGGTCGCCGAGCCGGATCTCGGAGCGGTAGCCGTAACTGCCCCAGAACGTCGCGAGGTTCGTCTCGACGCCGTTGGTCGTGGTGTAGGTGGCGAACTGCCGGTATTGAGGAAGCAGATACTGCGCGGCGGTGGCGGCCGACCAGACGGGGTTGCGCTCGGCGAACCACTCGTCGAACTCCTTCAGGACGTTGGCGTACTTCGTCTGCTGTTCGCCGGCGGTGAACTTCATCGTCCAGCGGCTGTTCGGGTTGTAGGTGAGCTGGACCTCGACGCCCTCGGCCTCGGCGGAGCGGGTGGCGAAGATCGTGCCGATGTCGCTGTAGTAGTCGTAGGGGAGGCCCCAGATCACGGAGGCGGCGTCCTGCACGGCCTGCTCCTCGGCCTGGGTGAGGTTGACGCCGAAGGTCGTGGTGTCGCGCGGGTCCCGCCCCATGTTGATCAGGGCGATCGTGCGCGCGTAGTTGCGGAAGAGGGTCGTGTCGACGTTGCTCGTAAGCCGGCTGATCGAGGTGCCGGGGTTCGTGCGCTCGTAGTCGTTGGTCGCCTTGAACCAGTTCACGCGGGCGAAAAGCCGGTTCTCGAACAGGGAGAACTGGACGCCGAAGTCCTCGCCCTCGCCGGTCGGCTTGGGAAGCGGACGCCCGAAACCGTCGACCTGCGCGGCGGGCGGCGGGTTGAAGTTGTCGGACTTGTTGTAGCTGAAGCCGAGGCTGCGGATGAAGCGATACAGCGACGATCCGTCGTCCGCCCGGTTCTCGATCCGCGTCCAGCCCTCGAAGGGCCGGAGAACCGCGCCGATGGTGCGGGTGGTCCCTTCGAGCTCGTCCCACCGGTTCCAACGGTTGAAGACGGTCTGCGTCTGGAAGACCCCGTCGACCCAGCGCTCGGGGTTGGTCATGCCGGGCGCGACCTGCCGGCCGTCGGAGTCGAGGATCGCTCCGGTGGTGGTGGCGCGGGCGCGGTAGTCATCCTTGCGCACGCCGAAGGTGGTGACGAGCCGGTCGCCCCAGAGGTGGCTGGTGATGCCGAAGCTGAGCGAGTCGACCTCGCGTTCGCTCCGACCGGTGGTCGCGGAGTGGTCGATGAACTCCTGGGTGACGCCGAGGTTGCTCCACGCGCGGCGATCCCAGTCGTAGATCTGGACGTCGCCCGAGTGGGCGAGCGCAGACCGGTTCTCGCCCGAGGCGCGGGTGACGGCGCCGTCGGCCGCGTCGCCGGGCGCGGCGAGGTAGTAGAGCCGGCGGGTGCTGCGGTTCTCGCGGCTCCATCCCGTGGGCGTGCCATCGGCGTTGTTGTTGGGGTTGGCCGACCAGAAGATCGTGCGGTCCGCGGCCTCGCTGCTGTCGGTGATGAACCAGCGTTTGCGGATGAAACTCTTGAGCGAGCTGTTGCGGGTGGCGAGGCCGAGGAGCTGATGGCGGCCGAGCCAGCGGGTCCAGCCGTCGTTGCCCGAGAAGTCGGGCGTGTAGGCGATCATCGCGCGGAGGTTGTCGTTGATCTCGGTGTTGACGAACTGGTCCGGGTCGAAGTCCTCGACGAAGGGCAGGCCGAAGTAGGGGTTCGCGCGCCCGTCCGGGAGGCGCAGGTTCGTGTCGACGAAGAGCGTGGCCACGTTGAGCTGCGAGACGGTGTAGTTGGTGACCGACTCGTAGTTCTGGCGGAAGACGCCGGCGGAGAAGTTGAGGTTGGAGAGGAGCTGCTGTTCGAGCTCGACGTTCATCGTGGTGTTCTCCGCCTCGCCGAAGTTCATCTGGAGCGTGTTGAGGTTCTCCCAGTCGTAGATCGAGCGGTCGTTGACGCCCGGATACCGGTAGCTGCCGACGCCGTTGCCTGTGGCGGAGAAGAAGGAGGAGTTCGACCACGTGGTGTCGTAGGCCGCGGCGTTGACCGGATCGGCGAAGATCGTAGCCTCGGCGGCCGGGTAGACCGGGGCGTTGGCCGCGGGATTGGTCGCGGTGCCGTAGACCTGGCGGTAGCGGTCGGCCTGCGGGTAGAACCAGTTGGCGACGGCGCCGTCGGCGATCTGCATGACGGGTCGCGAGGTGGTCCCGAGCGCGAGGCCCGGGGTGTAGAGGGGAGAGCGCACGTCGGTGAGCGCGGCCCCGCCGAAGATGTTGACGCCGTTGTAAGCGGTGCGGGCGGCGTTCCAGAGCGCGGGGTTGTAGCCGGGCAGGCTCTCGATGTAGGTGCGGGTCTCCGCGATGCGGGGCGAGGCGGCGCGCAACGCGAGCGTGCCCGCGTACTGGCCCGTGGCCGTCCGTGTGATGCGCCCGGTCACCGGGTCGAAGGCGGGCATGCCCGCGGCGCGCCACTGGGAGACGGAATCGCGCGGCGTGAGCGAGTTGGGACGACGGTTGTCGTTGCGGTACTCCTCGACGCTCGCGCGCAGCACGGTCTTCTGGAACGGCTGGAATTTGATCGCCCCGTAGGAGCGACGGGTGTCGTCGTAGGACGGTTTCCGCTCGAACCGACGGTTGTCGAAGAGGAACGCGCCGAAGACCGCGAGCGTGTCGTCGATCAGGCTCTTGTTGAAGGAGAACGTGCCGCGCAGCGAACCGTTGCCGTCGGTCCGCGCGGTGATGGAGCCGCTGTTGCGGTTGAGGACCGCCTGGGCCTTCGACTGGTTGACGATGCCCGCCGGGCTCCCGAGGCCGAAGAGCATCGAGTTCGGACCGCGGCTGATCTCGATCGACTGGACGTTGTAGGCGTCCACCGGGACCGCGCCGATCGACGGATAGTAGTCCTGCGATGAACTCGGGACGCCGAGCCCGCGGATGCGGTTGGCCGTGGCGTTGGTCTGCGGCTGCCCGTCGCCGCCCGGGGTGAATCCGGCGTTGACGTCGACGACCCCGTCGTTGCGGAGCGACTGGATCGACGGCGTGTAGGTCGACGAGCCCTCGGTGTTGGCCTCGTAGCGGAAGACGTCGTTGAGGTCGATCGAGGCGGTGTCCTCGAGCTGCTGCG
>DAIPIQ010000195.1:0-7106 GCA_036770745.1 Opitutaceae bacterium
CCTCGACGCTCCTTGGCCTCCAGCACCACGAGCAGTCGCGAGGCGAAGAGCCGCGGACAGCGCGCAAACAACCACTCGGCCCAACGGGTCGCGCCCCACAGCCGATCGGGCACGAGCTGCGGTCCGCGGAAGCCGCCGGTCAGGAGCCACGGGACCGCCGGTCGCGGGCTCACCTCGAGGATGTTCCAATCGCCGAGTCGCTCGCGGCCCTCGCCGCGCACGAAGATCCGCCAGGCGTTGCCCTGCGCGGCGTAGTAGCCGTCCGCGGCCGGATCCCAGCCGGCGGGCGGCTCCCAGTCGATCGGGTCGCCGAGGCCGAGCGGCTCGTGGTGGAAGAGTCCCAGCACGAACCTTCCGAAGAAACCCATGCCCGGCTCGAAGAGGATCAACCGGCCGCCCGGCTCCAGCACGCGGTGGAGCTCGCGCAACGCCGCCGCCGGGTGGCGCAGGTGGTGGAACACGTCGAAGAGGATCAACGAGGACACCGAGCCGTCCGCGAAGGAGAGCGCGAAGACGTTCTCGATCCGGTCGATCCAGGGATTGGGAAACAGGTCGGTGGTGACGCACCCGGGGATGACCTGCTTGAGGTTCCCGATCCCCGAGCCGCACTCCACGACGAGACCGCGCCCGCCGGGCTTGAGCCGCGCGGCGACCAACCGCTGAAAATCCGCATACACCTCCCGCAGCCGCGGCTTCCTGCCCCAGGAGACGGCGTTTTCCCGGATCTCGACGTTGTGCTGACCGACCTCGATCTCACCCGACATGGCGACGATCCTGTGCCGCGGCGAAGGTGCCGCGCGATGCGAAACCTTGCGCCGCCCGAGGCGGGCGGGCGCGATCGAAAGGGGTGGCAGGGTTCGGTCCCGCCAAGGACCCATGGCAGCAGGATGCTGCCGCTACTTTTGAATACCCCCATCGATCACCTCTCCGACTCCCCTCTCCGGCTCTGATTCCGCGCACTCCGCGCATTCCGCGGTTCTTTCCCGGAGTGAACCGCGGAATGCGCCGAGTGCACGGAGTGGAGAGGACCGCGCCCGGTCTCGACCCGGAACGCCAGCGGTTGGTCGACCCGCAGCGCGATCGAAAGGGGGGCAGGGTTTGGTCCCGCCAAGGACCGGCGGCCCATGGCAGCAGGATGCTGCCTCCACTTTTGATCGCACCCGTCGATCGCCTCTCGAGCTACCGTCCCCCGCTCGGACTCCGCGCATTCCGCGCATTCCGCGGTTCTTCTCCGGAGTGAACCGCGGATTGCGCCGAATGCACGGAGTCGAGAGGACCGGGCCCGGCCGGTGATTTGCTTGCCCGGGCCGGGACCCGCCCCAAGCCTCGCGCCCGCCCTCGCCGCCACGGCGAATCCTTCCCATGGAAAGAACGCTCCTCGTCACCGGCTCCTCCGGCCTCATCGGCTCGGAGGTCTGCGTCTTCTTCTCCCGTCTCGGCTACACCGTGCACGGGGTCGACAACAACCAGCGCGCCGTCTTCTTCGGCCCCCAGGGGGACACGCGTTGGAACCAACACCGGCTCGCCCGCGAGCTCCCGGGCTTCCGGCACCACGAGCTCGACATCCGCGACCGCGCCGGCGTGCTCGCCCTGCTCGCCTCGCTCAAACCCGCGGTGATCGTCCACACCGCGGCCCAGCCCTCGCACGACCGCGCCGCCGCGATCCCGTTCGACGACTTCGACACCAACGCCGTGGGCACGCTCAACCTCCTCGAGGCGGCCCGGCAGGCCTGCCCCGAGTCGCCGTTCATCCACATGTCGACCAACAAGGTCTACGGCGACGCCCCCAACCGGATCGCCCTCCGCGAGCTCGAGACCCGCTGGGACTACGCCGACCCGGACTACGCGCACGGGATCGCCGAAACCTTCTCGATCGACCAGTCGAAGCATTCGCTCTTCGGGGCCTCCAAGGTGGCCGCCGACGTGATGGTCCAGGAATACGGCCGCTACTTCGGCATGCCCACCTGCTGCCTGCGGGGCGGCTGCCTGACCGGCCCCAACCACAGCGGCGTCGAGCTCCACGGCTTCCTCAGCTTCCTCGTGAAGTGCAACCTCGAGGGCCGCGAGTATCGGATTTTCGGTTACAAGGGCAAGCAGGTGCGGGACAACATCCACTCGCTCGACGTCGCCCGCTTCATCCACGCCTTCGCCGAACGGCCGCGCCGCGGCGAGGTCTACAACCTCGGCGGCGGCAAGGCCAACTCCTGCTCGATCCTCGAGGCCTTCGCGATCGCGGAGAAGTTCACCGGCAGGGCCCAGCGCCACGTCTACGTCGACGAAAACCGGATCGGCGACCACATCTGCTACTACAGCGACCTGCGCAAGATGCGCGCCCACTACCCGGAGTGGGACATCACGAAGACGCTGGAGGACACGATCCGCGAGATCGTCGAGGCGTGGAGGGTGCGGGAGTCGCAAGAGCGCAAGCGGGTAAGTGGCTAAGCGCGCAAGCCGGCAGCCGCTTCCACAGCGCCCTACGCCCTTGATCCCTTACGCGCTTACGCCCCTTACGCGCTGACGCCCTTAACGCCCTCGCGCCCCCACCGCCTCATGCGCATCCTGATCACCGGCATCTGCGGCTTCGCGGGCTCGACGATCGCCCGTGCGCTCCTCGCATCGCGCGAGGGCCTCGAGCTTCACGGTCTGGACAACTTCATCCGGCCCGGCAGCGCCACCAACGTCGACCCGCTCCGCCGACTTGGCGTGAATCTGACCCACGGCGACATCCGCGCCGCGAGCGACTTCGAGGCGCTGCCCGCCGTCGACTGGGTGATCGACTGCGCGGCCAACGCCAGCGTCCTCGCCGGCGTCGACGGCCGCACCAGCGGCCGCCAGCTCGTCGAGCACAACCTCGGCGGCACGATCAACCTCCTCGAGTACTGCCGCCGCCACCGCGCGGGCTTCGTTCTCCTGAGCACGAGCCGCGTGTATTCGATCCCGCCCCTCGCCGCGCTGCCCGTCGTCGTGCACGGGGCCGCCTTCGCCCCGGACGAGTCCCGCCTGCTCCCGCCCGGGCTCACGCCCGCGGGTGTCGACGAGACCTTCTCGACCGCCGCTCCCGTCTCGCTCTACGGGGCGACGAAGCTCTCCTCGGAGATCCTCGCGCTCGAGTACGCCGATGCCTACGGCTTCCCCGCCTTCGTCAACCGTTGCGGGGTGATGGCCGGGGCGGGCCAGTTCGGCCGCCCGGACCAGGGCATCTTCGCCTACTGGATCCATTCGTGGAAACGGCGGCGGCCGCTCAAGTACATCGGTTTCGACGGCGCCGGCCACCAGGTGCGGGACTGCCTCCATCCGGCCGACCTCGCGCCGCTCCTGCTCGCGCAGATGACGGCGACCACGCCGCCGCCGGAGCGCATCCTCAACATCGCCGGCGGCGCCGCCTCGGCGCGCTCGCTCCGCCAGATCTCCGCATGGTGCGAGGCGCGTTTCGGGGCCCACGAAGTCGCGAGCGATCCGCGGCCCCGACCCTTCGACATCCCGTGGATGGTCCTCGATGCCGCGGGCGCGGAGCGTGTCTGGCGCTGGCGGCCCTCGCGCCGGGTCGACGACATCATGGAGGAGATCGCCCGCCACGCCGAAGAAGCCCCCGACTGGCTCGACCTCAGCGCCCCGCTTTGAGCACCCGCCCCTCGAAGAACGTCCCCGACGCGAACCTGCCGCCCTTGCGCCGGCTCTCCGTCGTGCTGCCCGCGCGCGACGAGGAGGGCTGCATCGCCTCGACGGTGGAACACCTCCACCTCGAGCTTCGCCTCAACGACATCCCCCACGAGATCGTCGTCGTCGACGACGGCAGCCGCGATCGCACCTGGGCGATCCTTCAGGAGCTCCGGCAACGCGTGCCCGAACTCGCCCCCACGCAGAACACCGGCGAGCACGGCTTCGGACGCGCCATCGCCTGGGGACTCGCCCAGGCGACGGGCGATGCGTGCGTGATCATGATGGCGGACGAGTCGGACGACTGCCGCGACGTCGTCCGCTACTGGAGGCTGCTCGGGGAGGGCTGGGAGTGCGTCTTCGGCAGCCGGTTCGTCAAGGGCGGTGGCGTGATCGACTACCCGCGCCACAAGCTCTTCTTCAACCGACTCGCCAACTTCTTCATCCGCGTCCTATTCCGCATCCCGCTCAACGACACCACCAACGCCTTCAAGGCCTACCGCAGGACGGTGATCGAGGGTTGTCGTCCGCTCATCGCCCCGCACTTCAACCTCACCGTGGAGATCCCGCTCAAGGCGATCATCCGCGGCTATTCGTGGACGGTGATCCCCATCACCTGGCGCAACCGCCGCACCGGCGAGGCCAAGCTCAAGATCAAGGAAATGGGCAGCCGCTACTTTTTCATCTGCATGTACCTGTGGTTGGAGAAGTCCTTCAGCCGCGGCGACTACCGCCGGCACTGAGCCATGGGCGGGGCGCTCATCTCCTGGCTGGATGCCGCGCCGGCCCGGTTCTGGGTCGTCGCGATCGGCGCACTGACGCTTTGGGCGATCGCCACCCTCGCACCTTGGCGCGACTCGGATGACGCGGTCGCGCCGGCCCGGCAACGGGGCGGCCGCGGCATGGCGGCGTGGGTTCTTGCGAGCCTCCTCCTTCTCCTCGCCTGGCGGTGGCCCTACCTCGTCGGTCCGGCGATCCTCAACCCCGACGAGGCCCAGATGGTGGCCGGGGCGATCACGCTGAAGTCGTTTCCCGTGTATTGGAAATACGTCGACGGGACGACCCGCGGGCCGCTCGCCGACGCCGCGCTCCTGCTCGGACACGCCTTGGGCCTGCCGCTGAACAACGGCGGCGCCCGCGCCATGGCGGGTCTCCTGACGGTCGGCGGACTTCTCCTCGCCGCGCGCGGATGGATGCTCGTCTTTCCGGCCCGCGCGGTCCGGATCGCCTTCGCGGCCCCGATCTTCCTCTGGGCGGGAAGCTCGTTCTACGACTTCACGGGCTTCACCTCCGAGTCCGTCCCCGTATTCCTGATACTGGCCTCGCTCTGGCCGGCGCTCTCCGGGCTGCTCCGCGCCGACCTCGCTCCCCGGGCTCGCGCGCTCCGGCTCGGCCTGGCGGGACTGGCGCTTGGCAGCCTGCCCTATGCGAAGCTCCAGTCCGTGCCCGTCGGCCTCGCCCTCGGGCTCGTTTTCCTCGTGGCCGCGATCGACCGCGCCCGGCACGCGGCGGGCCGTTGGCGCTGGACCGGGCCGGGTGCGCTCGTGATCGGCGCGCTCCTGCCGACGGTCGCGCTCGTGGCGCACCTCTGGATCTGGGGGCTGTGGCGCCAGTTCTGGATCTCCTACATCGAGCACAACCGCGCCTACGCCTCGCAGGCCCCGTATTCATTCTGGTCGGTGTTCGGCGACCTCTGGGGCCTGTCTTCGATGGCGGCGGGGCTGCAAAGCCTGATCGTGTTCGCCGGCCTCGCGAGCGTGACGGCGTTCGCGGCGGGATTCTCCCGGCGACGCCGCGCGACGATGCCTTGGACCGCCGCCAAGCCGGGCCTCCGCCGCTGGCGGGAGGGGTGGACGGCCCGCTGGCCGCGCTTCACGCCGGCGCTCTCGGCGGCGACCGCGGTTTTGCTCGTGGTCTCGATCGCGGCGGTCGTCGCACCCCGCCGACCCTTCGCCCACTACCTCCAGTTCCTCGTGCCGCCGCTCGCCTGCCTGCTCGCGATCGGGCTCGGCAGCCTGAGCCTCACGGTCGCACACCGGTGGAGCCGCCGCACCCGCGTCCGCGCCGGCGGCCTGCTCCTCCTCGCCCTGCTCGTCCCGATGGTCGTCGCCCGCGTCAAGCGACCCGATCCCGACATGCGCGGCATCTGGACCGCCTACCGAGGTGAATGGCGCTCGCCGGCGGGGCTCGAGATCCGCCGACTGGCCCTTCCGGGCGACCGGCTGTGTGTGTGGGGCTGGATGCCGGGATTTTATGTGGAGGCCGGGCTGCCTCAGGCGACGCGCGAGGCGCACACCTACGGCCAGATCGAGCACGGCGCGCTCCGCGAGTTCTTCCGCGAGCGTTTCCTCCGCGACTTCCGACGCAGTTCACCACGGATCTTCGTGGATGCGGTCGGCGGGGCCAACTTCGGCTACTCCGCGCCCCACCGAGCGACCCACGGCCACGAGTCGTTTCCCGAGCTCGCCGCGATGATCGCCGAGCACTACGAGTTCGTCGCCGAGGTGGAGGGCAGCCGCATCTACCTGCGTCGCGAGGCGCCCGCGCCGGACGCCCGCTGAGCCGGGCGGGCCACGATCAGCAGACTCACCCCGAACGGCGCGGGAAACCAGCGCCGGATCGCCGTCTGGACGAAGAGCGCGCGCAGCAGCCGGTTGAGCCAGGCCGGCGGCACCCGGTCCTCGGAGCGCGTCACCGGATCTTCTGACGACACCCCGCGCCACTTCCGCCACGTGCGAATCAAGAGCACGGCGGGATAGGCGAGCGTGTTCGTGTGGCCGAGGCGCACGATCTCCCAGTCCGAGGTGGGAAAGATCACCGCGAGCGAACGCCGGTCGTAGCGTCGGAAATGCCGCAGCGCGACATCCCAGTCGCTCCACAGGCGCATGTCGGCGGGGACGGTCGCCACGACGAGTCCGTCGGGCGCCAGCACGCGGTGGAACTCGCGGACCGCCTCGGCGTCCGGCCCGATGTGTTCGAGCACGTCGAGCGCGGTGAGGCACTGGACGCTTCCCGACGGCAGGGGGATGCCCACGCCGTCCGGCGTCAGGATCGCGGAGGGAGCGAAGCGGCGCTCGAGCAGACGGCGCGATTCCTCGTAGGCGTCCAGCACCTTCACGCGGCAGCGCTCGCGGTAGCGCTCCGCGAAAAGCCCCGTGCCGGCCCCGAAATCGAGGAGCGTGTCGTCCGGGCCGGGCGGACGACAGGCTTCGATCCACCAGGAGACGAGCTCCCGCTTCCCCGCGTAGTACCAATGCTCGCGCTCGACGCGCTCGAGGTTGGCGTACTCAGCCTCGTTCACGACCGTCCTTGCCGAAGAGCCGCCGCACGGCCCGCACGTGCTCGCGCGCGCGCCGGGCCGGCACGAAGAGGATCGCGGAGCGGTTGCTCAGCGAGACGAAGACCATCACCCCGAGCAGCGAGAGCGTCTGGAAGAGCAGCAGGAGCGA
>DAIPIQ010000022.1:0-1216 GCA_036770745.1 Opitutaceae bacterium
GCGCCCCCACCTACACCTCGTTCACCTCGACCGTCACCTCCATCGCTCCCGTGACCCCCTCGGGCCCGGTGAACGAGCCCTCCACCGGCGGGACGGCGGCCGGATGCCGGCTCACCGCCGCCGCAATGTGGTCGTGCCCGACGAGCGCGCCGCTGGTGTTGTCGAAACCCTTCCAGCCCGCACCCGGGAGGTAGACCTCCGACCAGGCGTGGGTCGATCCGTGGCCCTCGGTCGAGGCCGGGCAGTTGAGGTAGCCGCTCACGAAGCGGCCCGCGAGCCCGAGGTGGCGACACGCCTCGATGAAGAGCGTCGCGAAGTCGCGACACGACCCGGAGCCCTGCCGCAGGGTCTGCGCCGGCGACTGCACGCCCGGCTCCTCGCGCATCCGGTAGTCGAGGTCGCCGGCGATCGCACGGTTGAGGCGATCGAGCAGCACGTAGGTCTCGATCAACCGGCCCGGACTCCAAAAGGCCTGCAACCACTCCCGCACCACCGGCCCGTCGTCCGGAAAACACAGCATCTGGTAGGGGATCACCTCGATCCGCTCGTCCGGCGAGAAATGAAACGGGTAGTGCAGCGCCGATTCGTCGACGAGGAAATCGAGGGGCTCCGATTCGAAATGCCGCACGACCACGTCGCTCCGGATCTCGAGCGCCGTCGTCGGCTCGTCGAAGCGCACGACCGCGACCGAGTTGCCGAAGATGTCGCGGTGCCACTTCACCACGCCCTGGGGGGACAGGGTCAGCCCCGCGCTCTCGATCCGAATGTCGTGCCCCGAGCGCGGGCGGATCCGCAGGACGTGCGGCCCGAGCCGCACCGGCTCCGAATAACGGTAGCGGGTGGCGTGCCGGATCTGGATGCGTTTCATGCGGCGCATGACGCCACCGTCTCCGGGCATGTCGAGGGACAAAAACCGCGCGGGGGGCCGCGCGACCCGGGCTCGCCACCGGCCCCGGATTGCGCTTCAACCGCCGCCATGCACGCACCCCGTTGGATCCGCCTCCTCGCCCCCGCCGCCGCACTCCTCGCCGCCGACCTCGATCCGGCCCGGGCCGCCGAACCCGCCGCCGCGGTCGCGGGAGCCTGGGAGATCCTCGAGGTCACCGGCGTGCCGCACAAACGCCACGAGTGCGCCTTCGTCGCCGCCGGCGACATCATGTACCTCCTCGGCGGCCGGCGCATCCAACCCGTCAGCCGCTTCGATCCGCGGACGCGC
>DAIPIQ010000022.1:1226-8983 GCA_036770745.1 Opitutaceae bacterium
GGAGCGAAGGCGCCCCGCCACCGGTCGAGCTGCACCACTTCCAGCCCGTGGTCTGGCAGGGCCGCATCTTTCTCGCCGGCGCGATGACCGGGCGTTTTCCGCGCGAGACGGGATTGCCCAACGTCCTCATCTACGATCCCACCACCGACTCTTGGGAAACCGGCCCCGAGATCCCCGCGGATCGCCGCCGGGGCGGGGCCGGCAGTGTCGTCGTGGGCGACACGCTCTACCTCGTCTGCGGCATCGTCGACGGCCACTGGGGCGGCCACGTGACGTGGCTCGACGCGCTCGATCTTCGCACGGGCGTCTGGACGCGCCTGCCCGACGCCCCGCGGGCGCGGGACCATTTCCAAGCGGTGGTGATCGACGGAAAGATCCATGCCGTCGGCGGCCGCCGCTCTTCGGCCGAGACGCGGGAGACGTTTCAACACGTCGAGGCCGCGGTCGACGTCTACGACCTCGCGCGCGGCGCGTGGTCGACGCTCGAGGCCTCGCCGCTGCCCACGCCGCGGGCCGGAACCTCGACCCTTGCGTGGGGTGAACGGCTGCTCGTGGCGGGCGGGGAGACCTTCGAGCGGCCCACCGCTCATCCCGAGGTCGAGATGCTCGACCTGCGCACGGGAGTCTGGAGCCGCCTGCCCGACCTCGCCCGCGGGCGCCACGGCACCGGGTTGATCCTTTGGGAGGGCGCGCTCTACACGGCCTCGGGCAGCGGCAACCGCGGGGGCGCGCCCGAGCTCGAATCGATCGAGCGGCTCGAGTTGCCCGTCGACTGAGCCCGGCGGGCCCTCACCCCCGGTGTTGCTCGCGCACCGAGGAGCCGGGGCTCCAGGTCGCGCCGATGAGCGTCGCCCGCGGATGGAGGGGAAAGCCCCGCTCGTGGCCGTGGAGCATGTTGATCACCATGTCGATCGCCGCCTGCCCGGCGATGTCGTTGTGCTGGTCCATGCTCGCGCAACCGGGGTGGTCGCCCCGCCGCTCCAGCAACACCACCCCGGTGTCCTCCGGGACCCGCCCTCCCATCGCCGCCAGCCAGACGAGCACCCGCGGATCCAGCGCCAGCACGACGTCGGGCCGATGGGTCGCATGCCATCGGGCGAAGCCCGCCTCCGCGAGCGCGGCCCGGCGTCGCGTCGAGAACCGCGGCACGCGATCGGCCGGGGCGAGCGCTTGTTGCGCCAGCCACATCGCGCTCGAAAACCGCCCGTCGACCAGCCGATCGTTGTCCACGCCGACCACGAGCGCCGGCCGGCGGTAGCCGAGCGCGACGATCCTCCGGAACGCCTCCAGCACGAGCTCGTGGTGGTCGACGCTGGCGAAGGGCAGCGTGGGCCGCTCCGTGCGGAATCCCGTCACGACACAGGCGCGCCGGCGCCAGACGCGAATGGCGCTAAGTTAAGGCCTCTTTTCGTTGAAAAGCAGCGGTTTATGTGAGCCCGAGGCGTGGTATCTGCTTTTTGGATACCGATGAGGACCGCCACGCCCTTCCTGCCCGGATTCTCCCACCACTTGTGCGGTCGCCCGGCGGGTGCACGGCCGGCCCGGCGTCTGCGCGATGACGCGCACCGGCTCGATGGACTCGCCGCGCTGGTCGCGCGGTTCATCCCGCCCGAGGTCCTGGCGGCTGGCGCGGGAGGGCGCGAACGCGTCTTCACCGCCTGGGTCACCTTCATCGCGTTTCTCGGGCAGGTGCTCACGCGTGGGGGCACCTGTCGGGAGGCGGTGCGCCGGGTGCAGGCCTGGAGCGTGAGCCTCAAGCGTGTCGTGCCCGATGCCAGCACAGCGGGTATTGTCAGGCTCGCGCGCGGCTGCCTCTGGAGAGTCTGCACATGGTCCACGAGCGACTCGGCGAGTGGATGGCGCGGCATCAGCGCGAAAGCTGGAAGTGGTGCGCCCGCTCGGTGAAGGTGATCGATGGCTGTGGCGTCTCGATGCCCGACACGCAGGAGAACCGCGCTCGCTGGCCGTATGCGGGCGGTCAGAAGCCCGGATGCGGCTTTCCCACCGCGCAGATGGTCGGTTTGTTCTGCCTGGCCACCGGCCGGCTGGTGCGCTTCGCGATCGACTCGTGGAAGGCCCACGAGATCCCGCTGGCCCGGCGGTTGATCGGGTGGGTCGAGACGGGCGAAGTCGTGCTGGCCGATCGCGGATTCTGCGGCTGGGGCTTGATCGCGCTGCTGCAGCGCAAGGGCGTCGACGTGGTGATGCGTGCCCATCAAGCCCGCAAATTGCGGGGCGATCGCATGACCTGGGGGCGGCCCCAACGACGCTCTGAAACCTGGAGCAAGGCGCTGTGGGAGGAGCTGCCCAAGGCGCTGGAAATGCGCATCGTGCACTTCCGCGTGGCCGTGCCTGGCTTCCGTACCCAGGAAGTGGTGCTGGTGACCACGCTGCTCGATAAGGAGCAATACAGCGACGAGCAGATCGCAGCGCTCTACCTGCGGCGCTGGTCGGTGGAGTTGTTCTTCCGTGACATCAAGACCACCTTGGGCCTGGACGTGCTGCGCTGCCTCTCACCCGAACTCATCGAAAAGGAAATCTGCCTGCAGGTGATCGCCTACAACCTGGTGCGTGCGCTCATGCTCGAATCGGCCTGGACGCACGATGTCGCCCTCGAACGCATCAGCTTCAAGGGCACCGTCGACACCCTGCGGCAGTGGACTCCGCTGATGGCGCCACGCATGTTCGCCTTCAAACGCGCGCGGCAGGAGCTGCTGCGCATCATCGCCGCCGACCAAGTGCCCGATCGACCCAACCGCGTCGAACCCAGGGCCAGAAAACGTCGGCCGAAATCCTACCAGTTCCTCACCCAGCCTCGTCGACAGATGGTCGTTTCCCCATCGCGTGCGAGGAAATGAGTCCGCTTAACTTGGTGCCATTCGCGCCAGACGACGTCCCAGCCCCGGGGCAGGTGCGCCGGGCGAAACGCCCCCACGAGCACCACCCCCTCCACACCGGCCGCCTCGAGGCGCCGGTTCAATCCCGTGGGAGTGAGTCCGGGCTCGTGCAGGCGGATCTCCTCGATGGCGTAGCCCTGCCGCGCCGCCCGCGTGCGGCAGCCTTCGAGCCAGGCGATGATCGTCGGCTGCGTGGTCCGCACGTCGGCGTCGGGGTGGCAGTTGATCAACCCGAGGGTGCGGCGGTAGCCCGCCGTAACGCCGCGGCGCAGCTCGACCATGAGGGTCGAGACGACCGCGTCGGGTGCGTAGCCGAGCTCGGCGGCGAGGCGCTTGATCCGGCTTCGAACCGCCTCGGAGACCCGCCGGCTGTCGCGCAGCGCGAGCGAGACGGTGTTCTTCGAGACTCCGGCACGCCGCGCTCCTCCCCCCGCGACGCGGCGGCAGCGACGGCCCGTCCTCCCAGACGCCGGCGACGAAGGTGGCGCGGGGAAACGCCGGCACGCCGGCCTCCCCCGTATCAAGCATGGTCATGAGCAGGTCCACCGCCGCCTCGCCCGCGAGATCGTTGCGCTGGTTCATGCCCGCGAGTTCCGGGTGGTCGGCCCGGCGCTCGAGGAGCGCGATCCCGACCTCGCCGGGCGTCGCGATCCCCTCCGCGTGCAACCATTCGACGATCCCGGGATGGAGCGTGAGGATCGCATCCGGGCGTCGCTCCCGGCACCACTCGATGAACCCACCCCGCCCGGAGGCGGAATCATCGACCCGCGTGAACGCCTCCACGCGGTCCGCCGCGGGCAGCGCGCCCTGCGCGAGCCACATCGCGCTGCCGAAGCGGCCGTCGACCAGCCGATCGACCCGCGCGTCGACCACGAGCCCGGGCCTCCGGTAGCCGAGACCGCGCACCCGCCGCACCGCCTCCAGCACGATCGCATGATGGTCGACGCAACAGAACGAGAGCGTCGGCCCGCGCGTGCGCACCCCGGCCACCACGCAGGCGAGCCCCTCCCAGACCTGCGCGAAGCGCTCCGGCAGCCGGTTCTCGACAAACGCCCCCACCACGATCGCCCCGCGGATCGCGCGCGTGGCGAGGATCCGGTGCAGGCGCGCGCCGTTGAGCTCCGGGTCGCCCAGCCAGAACTCGTCGAGCCGGAAGCCCTGCCGCTCGGCCCGTCGCCGGCAACCCTCGACCCACACGGGGATCGAGTGGTGCCGCGCGGTCGCCCGACGGTCGTGGTGGCCGTTGAACAGCGCGAGCGTGCGGCGGTAGCGCACCGGCCGCGCCCGGCGCAACTCGACCATGAGCTGCGCCATCACCGGATTCCTCTCGTAACCGAGCTCGCGGGCGATCGCCACGATCGTCGCCCGCGTCGCGCCCGAGACCCGGGGATCGTCCCGCAGGGCGAGCGAGACGGTGTTCTTCGAGACGCCGGCCTTCGCGGCGATCACGGCCATGGAAACGCGGGGCATCGTCCGACAGTCCAGAGGGGCCCGTTCGGCTGGCAACCCGAATACCCCCGGCCGCGCGACCCGGGAGGCGACCGGCCGTGGCGGCGCCCGCCGGTCGCGGGCCCGGGCTTTCCGGCTCGCCTCGACCCACACCTCCCGGAACATGCCCCTCCCGACCGACGCATGGCACCTCCCGCACCCGCCTCCGCGCGCCCGCGCCATGGCCGCTGAGCCCCCCGACCACCTCCACGGCGTGCTGGAGCGGATCGTCTTCTTCAACGAGGAGAACCACTACACGATCGCCGAGTTCCGCCCCGCGGACGGCGAGGCGAAGGTCACGGTCGTCGGCGCGCTCCCCGGCGTGCAGTGCGGCGAGACGCTCGCCCTCGCCGGCCGCTGGACGCGCCACCCGCAGCATGGCGACCGGTTCAAGATCGAGTCGTTCCGCGCCGAGCTGCCCTCCTCGGTGTATGGGATCCGCAAATACCTCGGCAGCGGACTCGTCCACGGGATCGGCAAGGCCTACGCGAAGAAGATCGTCGATGCCTTCGGCGTCGACACCCTCCGCGTGATCTCGGAGGAGTCCGCGCGGCTCAAGTCCGTACCCGGGATCGGCCCGCAGCGCGCCGCCGCGATCAAGCGGGCCTGGGACGAGCAGAGCGCGCTGCGCGAGGTGATGGTGTTCCTCCAGACCTACGGGGCCACCGTCGGCCAGTGCCTGCGCCTCGTGAAACGCTACGGCGGCGAGGCCCGCGCGATCCTCCAGCGCGAGCCCTACCGCGTGGCCCGCGAGATCGACGGCATCGGCTTCAAGACCGCCGACCGCATCGCGGTGAACCTCGGCTTCGCCAACGACAGCCCGGCCCGCCTCGACGCCGGCCTGCTCTTCGCCCTCGACGAGCTGCAGGACGAGGGCCACACGGCGTTTCCCGAGGCCGATCTGGCCGCGCACGCCGCGGGGCTGCTGGAGACTTCGACCGATCTCGTGCGCGGCCGGCTGGAGGCGCTCCTCGAGCGTCGCGAGCTCACGCGCTACGTCCTCCCGCCCGTCGCGCTCTCCGGCGACGATCCGCCGGCCGTGTTTCAACTCCCCGCCAACGAGCGCGCCGAGGCCCGCATCGCCGCGACGCTCGAGCGGCTGCTTCGCGCCCCTTCGTGCCTCCCGCCGATCCGCGTCGAGGCCGCCCTCGCCTGGGCGCAGGAGCGGGCGGGCTTCGCCTTCGGGCCCGACCAGGGCGAGGCCGTGCGCCACGCCCTCACCCACAAGGTCTTCGTCCTAACCGGAGGGCCCGGCACGGGAAAGACCACGATCCTGCGCGCCGTCGTCGACATCCTGAAGGCGAAGCGGGTCCGCGTGCACCTCGCCGCCCCCACCGGCCGGGCCGCCCAGCGGCTCGCCGAGACGACCGGCGGCTTCGCCCAGACGATCCACCGCCTGCTCAAGTTCGACGCCGAGAAGGGCGGCTTCACCGTCGACGCCGAGCATCCGCTCGCGACCGACTTCCTCGTCGTCGACGAGGCCTCGATGCTCGACGTGCGCCTCGCCGCCGCGCTCTTCGCCGCCGTGCCCTCCGGCGCGCACCTCGTGCTCGTCGGCGACGGCGATCAGCTCCCCTCCGTCGGAGCGGGCGCCGTGCTCGGCGACCTGATCCGGAGCCGGCGCATCCCCGTCGTGCGCCTCGCCGCCATCTACCGGCAGAAGGCGTGGAGCCTGATCATCAACGTCGCCCACGCCGTCAATCGCGGCGAGGTGCAGCCGCCGCCCGTGGTCGCGGATCCCGACGCGCTCGATCCCGCGCAGGACATGGCGTTCCTCCCCGCCGCGTCGCCCGAGGAGTGCCTCGCCCGCGTGCTCGAGCTCTGCACGCGGGTCCTTCCGCGGCGTTTCTCGATCGATCCGCGCGAGGCCGTCCAGGTGCTCGCGCCGATGCACAAGGGCGTGGTCGGCGTCGCCAACCTCAACCTGCAGCTCCAGGCCGCGCTCAACCCCGGGGCCGACGACGCGCGCGCGGTCCGCGGTCCCGGCGGCGTGTTCCGCCCGGGCGACAAGGTGATCCAGCTGCGCAACAACTACGACAAGGGCCTCTTCAACGGCGACATCGGCCGCGTCCTCGACGCCCGCGGGGCCGACGGCGTGCTGGAGGTCGATTTCGACGGTGAACGCCAGACGCTCGACCGGGCCGACCTCGGCGACCTCGCCCTCGCCTACGCGATCAGCATCCACAAGTCCCAGGGTTCCGAGTACCCGGTCGTGATCATCCCGCTGCTCAAGCAGCACTTCGTGATGCTCCAGCGCAACCTCGTCTACACCGCGATCACCCGCGGCAAACGCCGCGTCTTCCTCGTGGGCGATCCCGCCGCCTTCGCGATGGCCGTGCGCAACGTCGACAGCCGCCGCCGTTGCACGACCCTCGCCGCCCGGCTCGCCGGCGGGCGCCCCGACTGACCGCTCAGCGGGCCTGCGAAGGCGCGGCGCCCGGAGGGCCGAAGCCGCGGGTGGCGTCGTCGAGCACGAGCACCCAGTCGAGATCGTCCCCGGGCCGCGGGGGGAGGAACGTCCGCTCGCCCGCCGCCGGGAACTCGCCGATCCGCTCGGCCGTGCCGTCGCGCGGGTTGAACCACCACGCCCGCACCGTGCCGCCCGAGACGAGGTGCATCCGCACGGTGAACGGTCGCGTCGCGGGCGCATAGACCATCGCAAAGGCCCCGTCGCGCTCCCGGGTGGCGACGAAGCGGTAGCGACCGGCCCCGGGCATCGCGGTGGCGACCGGGCCGGTGACGAGCAGATCGTCATACGGCACGCGCGAAAGGAACGGTCGGGATTCCATCAGCCGCCGCCCGTGGCGCATCTGCCACGCACCCGGCTGCTCGAGCGCCTCGCGCCAGGTCATCAGCGGGTGGTTGACGGGCTGCCGCCCGGGCTCGTGCATCTGCCAGACGGAGTGGTGTCCGTAGGTGTGCCCGAAGGCGCCGCCGAAGAGGTTCCAATAGAGCGGGCGACGCACGTCGGTCGCGGTGGTGTGGCCGAGCGTCGGAGCCTTGAAGTCGATCGGATGGTCCTCGTAGACCGGCTCGCCATCGAGCACCGGCTTCACCGGATGGCGGTCGTAGTCCGCCCGGGTGTTGGCGTAGCGACCCGTGAACTCGATGGCGTGCCCGTTCTGCCGCATGTTGAAGTCGAGCCACGGGGCGTTGTGAAACCACTCGGAGGATCCGCGGTTGCCGCTCGGGTGAAAGGTGATCAGGTGCCTGCCGCCGTCGCCGCGGCGCAGCCCCTGCGCCATCGCCTGAAGGATCGCGCGGTGCGCCGGCGTATCCACCGGACGATCACCACCGACGACCCAGACGATGTTGCGGCCCGCGTAGCGCCGCCCGAGCCACTCGCCGAAGACGGCGGCGTTCTCCTCGTCG
>DAIPIQ010000022.1:8993-29364 GCA_036770745.1 Opitutaceae bacterium
CCGGGCCGACGCCCCAGCGCTTGTTCCACTTGTCGCCCCAGGTCGGGAGCAGGGCGACGTAGAGCCCGAGGCGCGCCGCCTCGGCGATCACGTGGTCGACGTGGGCGAAGTAGGCCTCGTTGGGCCGCCGGGGATCGTTCCCCTCGAGGGGAAGCTCGCCGAAAGGGTTGGGTTCGGCGAGGCCGTCGAGCTCTGCGAGCGCCACGGCCTGGATGACGTTGAAGCCCTGCCGCGCCCGGGTCTCGAGGTAGTGCGTCGCCTCCTCGCGATCGAGTCGGTGGAACAACTCCCACGCCGTGTCGCCGAGCCAGAAGAACGGCGCCCCGTCGGCCGTGAGGAGGAACCGGCGGTTCTCGGAAACCTTCAGCGGGGGGAGCGTCGGCGGCTGCGCGGCCGCGAGCACGACCGGCAGCAGGAGGGCGGCGAACAGGAGCGACCGGGGGCGCGGGTGGACGTTTCTCATCGCGTGGTGATGTCGCGCACCTGCTCGCGCACGTCGGAGAGCTCGAAGATCCGCTCCCAGCCCGGCTGGAAGAGGATCGGTTTGGCCCGCTTGCTGATCTTGTAGGCCGCGTCGGAGAAGGTGCCGTTGACCTCCTTGAAGAGCACCGCGATCTGGATGCGCAGGTGGCCGAGCACGAAATCCCGCGCCGCCGCCTCCGGCACGCCCGCGGCGACGACGCGCTGGTAACCCTCGTGGACGACCTCCATGCACGTCTGTGCGAGCGTCTCCACCAGGGCGGGCTCGAGGATGGCCATCTGCTCGAGCGTCAACCGGTGGACCTCGCTCACCGGCGCATACATCGCCCGCGCCACCTCGACCCCGAGTTCGTAGTCCGCCTCGCCGCCCTGCATCAGGGCGACGACCACGGACTGCTTCGCCGAGATCCCGCCGTAGAAGTCGCGGAAGTCGCTCTCCGTCGGCTCCCAGTTGAAGATCGACGGGTGGCACGGATGGGCGATGACCACCCCCACGTCGGCCCGCGCGGCGATCTTGCCGTCGAGCGGGGCCGCCGGGTCGAGCGAGAGCACGAGCGCGCCGGACCGCATCTGCGGGATCATCTCGGCCGAGATCGCACCGATCGCCACGTCGGGCACGGCGAGGATGACGACATCCGACTCCGCGAGCGCCTCCGGCGGCGCGGAGACGGCGAGACCGCGCTGCGCGAGGTTGGCGAGACCGCGCTCGCCGACCTCCAGGTAGTGCACGCGGTGGGGCGTGCGCACGAGGTTGTCGGCGATGCGACAACCCATCTTTCCACCGGCTCCGACGA
Source organism: Opitutaceae bacterium (assembly GCA_036770745.1). Taxonomy (GTDB): domain Bacteria; phylum Verrucomicrobiota; class Verrucomicrobiia; order Opitutales; family Opitutaceae; genus DAIPIQ01. Next base: position 10,268 of record DAIPIQ010000022.1, read on the forward strand.
GCGTGATTGTGAGCATGGGATCTGGGGAGGGGGCTGGGCGGGTGGTGATCGAACTCGCGGTCCGGACGGCCGCAGGTCATTCACCCGACCGCCGCTCCAATCTTCCGACGGCACCGAACAAGGCAAGAACTGAATTGCAGATAGGACAATTTCCTGCATTTTATGCAACACCCCATGAAGTCCGCCCGCACGAAGAAGGCCGCCAAGGCCCCGCCGCCCGCCCCGAGGGCGCCCGCCGCCCAGATCGAGCAGACGATCGCCCGCCGCGTCGCCGCCCTGCGGCGCGAGGTCGGTCTGACGCTCAAGGAGTTCGGCGAGAAGACCGGCCTCTCCGACGCCTACCTCTCGCGCGTCGAGAACGGTCACGCGGCGCTCACGATCGCGAGCCTGGCCCGGATCGCCGAGGTCTTCGCCACGCCGCTGAACAGCTTCTTCGAAGAACCCGTCCAGCCGCTGCCGATCATCATCCACCGCTCCGGGACCGGGCGGGTGGTGCGTTTCCGCGGCCGCTCCGGCACGCTCGTCTCCCTGCTCGCCGACGAGAAGTCGGGCAAGCTGATGGAGCCGCTGATCGTCGACGTCGCCTCCGCACCGGGCGACGTGCCCGCGCAGGCGCATCCGGGAGAGGAGTTCAACTACGTCATCGAAGGATCCTGCCGGCTGATCTTCGGCGCGGAGGAGTTCACCCTCTCCGCCGGCGACGCGGTCTACTTCGACGCCACGGTCGAACACGCGGTGCATACGATCGACCGGCAGCCATGCCGCCTGCTCGCCGTGGTCTCCTCGCGGGACTTCCAGTTCCACCGCAACATCAGCAAGGTGGTGGAGGGTCGCATCCAGGCGTGATGATGGAGGCGGGCTTCAGCTCCTACGCCGTGGGCTGGTCCGCCGCGCCCGACACTCCGGTCGGCCTCCGGCTCGACGCCGGGGCGGTCGTCGCGCTCGCCGCGCGACTCGGCTACCGACGCGTCCAGCTCGCCGACAACACGCCGCTCCACGTCCTCCCGGCCGCGGAACGGACCGCGTTACGGACGCGGGCGGACGCCGCGGGCCTGCAGGTCGAGGTCGGGGCGCGCGGGCTGACGGGCGCCCATCTGGAAACCTACGTCGCGCTCGCCCGCGAATTCGCGTCGCCCTTCGTCCGCTTCGTGATCGACGCGAAGGACCACGAACCGGACGCCGCCGAGGTCGCCCGTCTCCTCCGTTCGCGCGTGCCGCTGCTGGCCGACGCCGGCGTGGTCCTCGCGATCGAGAACCACGACCGCTTCACCGCCGCCGAACTGGCGAGGATCCTCGCGGAGGTGGATTCACCTTGGGTCGGCGTCTGCCTCGACACCGCGAACTCCCTCGGCGCGGGCGAGGACGTGCGGACCGTGCTCGCCGCGCTCGCACCCCACGTGGTCAACGTCCACCTCAAGGATGTGCGCGCGCGACGGGTCCCGCACCTGCAGGGTTTCACGGTCGAGGGCACGCCGCTCGGCGAAGGTCAGGTGCCGCTCGCGTGGGTCCTCGAACAGGTCTCCGCCCGCGGGCGCTGCCGCAGCGTGACGCTCGAGCACTGGGTCCCGCCGGACGCGACGCGGGCCGCGACGATCGAACGCGAGCTGGCCTGGTGCGAACGCAGCACGGCGCGTTTCAGCCGTCTGCTTCCCGGTGCGTTCGCCGCCAGCGCGTCATGAGATTTTCCCTACACCGAGGCGACACCGCTCCGGACGAACGCCTCGAGCTCCGCGCGGGAAACCTCCGTCTGCGCTTCGACCCCGCTTCGCTGACCGCGGAATCCTTCGAGATCGGCGGTGTCGACGTCCTGCGGGCCTGCTACCCGGCGCTGCGCGACGCCCGCTGGGCCACCCTGCCCGCGCGCGTCCGCTGGTTGGAGCGGCGGATCGGCGCACGATCCTTCGACCTGCGGCTGGTCGCGACCCACGGTGGAGCGCGGCCCTCGTTCGAGTGGAGGCTGGCGCTGCGGGGCGCCGCCGACGGAAGCCGCTTCACCTACGCCGCGACCGGGCGCGCACTGCGCGACCTCGTCGCCAACCGCGCGGGCTTCTGCGTGCTGCACGGGGCCGCGTACGCCGGGAAGGCGTGCCTCGTCGAGCACGCCGACGGCGATCGCCGAAGGGGCCGCTTCCCGGCGGCGATCAGCCCGCATCAGCCGTTCCTCGCGGTGCGCGCGCTCACCCATCGTCCCCGACCCGGCCTCGCCGTGACGGTGCGCCTCGAGGGCGACACGTTCGAGATGGAAGACCAGCGCAACTGGACCGACGCCTCGTTCAAGACCTATTGCCGACCGCTCGCCCTGCCGCGGCCCTTCGCGCTGCGCGCCGGCGACACGATCACGCAATCCGTCGAGCTCCGCCTCAGCGGATCGCCGAAGGCACGGTCGCACCGCCCGCGGCGCGAGACCACGCTGCGGCTCGCCGCGCGCGCCCACCGCCCGATCGCGCTCGGGCTCGCGCACCCGCCCGGCCCGCCGCTCGGGCCGGCGGCGAGGCGCGAGCTGGCGGCCTCGTGGCTCGACCACCTCCACCTGACCCTCGATCCGTCAGAGCGGACGTGCCTCGCACGCTGGCGCGAGGCCGTTGCGAACGTGCGACGAACCGGCCCCGCCGGAGGGCTCGCCGTCACCCTGCTCATACGGGACGACGACGTTGCGCTGCGCGAGTTCGCCCGGGAACTCGCCGCCGGGCCGACAACGCCCCAGGTGCGCTGGCTGATCGTCGATGCCGCGACCCGCCTGACGGCGCCGGCCGCGTTCGCCGCCGTGCGCGCGCTGTGGGAGCGTCACGGCCTGCGCGGCCCGCTCGGCGGAGGAACGGCGGCCGGTTTCGTCGACCTCAACCGCGGGCGCCCGTTCGCGCCCGGGTCCGACTTCGTCGGCTACACCCTCGACGCGCAGGTACACGCGTGGGACGAAGCCTCGATCCTCGAGACCGCCTCCCTGCACCCGCTCACCGCCCGACAAGCCTCGCGCCTCGCGGGCGGCCTGCCGGTCGCGATCGATCCGGTGGGTTTCGGCGCTCCCCGCGACGGCCGGCCGCCGGGCGCCGGCGATCCCCGCGTGCGCGGCGATCTCGGCGGACTGTGGACCCTCGCCAGCCTCGCCGCGCTGACCGGCTCGCCGGTCCGCCACGCCACCTACCACGCCACCCGCGGTCCGGCGGGCGTCCTGCCGGAGCGCGACGGCGCGGCCGCGGCGCCCGCGTGGAGCATACTGCGGGCCTGCGGGGAATTCCGGGCCTCGCGCTGGCGTGGCATCGAAACGGATGCGCCCGGCCCCGCGCTCCCCGGGCTCGCCCTCTGCGACGGCCCGCGTTGCCGGATCCTCCTCGGCAATCCGGCTCCGGAAGCGCGCACGGTCCGCATCGCGGGATTCCGCCCCGCGGACCGCGCCGGGGCGCGCCTCGTCGTGCCCGCGCACGGTTTGGTGCGGCTGGACGGCACGCTTTCCTGATCCGATGAAACCCCTCCGCTTCGCCCTCTTCGGCGCCGGGTTCTGGTCCCGGTTTCAACTCGCCGCCTGGCGGGAACTCCCGGGCGTGGAATGCGTCGCCGTCTACAACCGCACCCGCGCCCGGGCCGAGGCGCTGGCCGCCGAGTTCGGGGTGCCCGCGGTCTTCGACGACCCCGCGCGCCTCCTCGCCGAGACGCCCGTCGATTTCGTCGACATCGTGACCGATGTCGGCACGCACGCGCCCCTCGCCCGGCTCGCCGCGGACCACGGTCGCGCGGTCATCACCCAGAAGCCGATGGCCCCGAGCCTCGCCGAGGCCGCGGCGATGGCGGAGCACTGCGCCGCGCGCGGCGTGCCCCTTTTCGTGCACGAGAACTGGCGCTGGCAGGCGCCGATCCGCGAACTCCAGCGCCTGCTCGCCTCCGGCGTCATCGGCCCGGTCTTCCGCGCGGGCCTCGACATGATCTCGGGCTTCCCGGTCTTTCAACAGCAGCCCTTTCTGCGCGAGCTCGAGCAGTTCATCCTCACCGACCTCGGCACCCACACGCTCGACGCCGCACGCTTCCTCTTCGGCGAGGCGCGCGAGGTCACCTGCTGGACCGGCAGCGTGCACACGGACATCCGTGGCGAGGACCACGCCACGGTCGTGCTCGGCCTGCGGGATTCCGCCGCGCACGTGATCGTGCGGATGGCCTACGCGGAGAACTTCGTGGAGCGGGAGTGCTTTCCGCAGACGCTGGGGTTCATCGAGGGCGCGCTCGGCTCGATCGAGCTCGCGCCCGACTACGTCATCAAGGTCACCACGCGCGACGGCACCGCGACGCATCGCGCGCCGCCGCGGATGTTCCCCTGGGTCGATCCGCGCTACGCCGTGGTCCACTCGAGCATCCACGCCTGCAACGAGAACCTCCTCTCCGCCCTGCGTCTCGGCGGCGCCGCCGAGACGACCGCCGCCGACAACCTCCGCACCTTGCGGCTCGTCTTCGCCGCCTACGAATCCGCCGCCCGCCGCCAAACGATCCACCTTTCATGAACACGCACCCCCGCCCCCTGCTCCGTCGCGCCCGGCCCTTCGCCGGGCTCGCCCTTCTCGCCACGCTCCTCGCGACCGGTTGCGGTCGGCGCGAGGAAGCCGCAACACCCGCCCTCACGATCGGCGTCGCCTTCGAAACGCTTCAAACCGAGTTCTGGGTCGCGAGTCTCGACGCCATCAGGGACGAGCTCGCGCGACGCGACATCCGGATGCTCGAGGCGGTGGCCGATGGCGACGCGAGCCGGCAACTCGAGCAGGTGCGGGGCTTCCTCGCCCGCAAGGTCGACGGCATCATCGTCGTGCCCAAGGACGCCAGCACGATCCTCCCCGCGCTCAAGGCCGCCAACGCCGCCGGCATCCCCATCGTCTGCTTCAACCGCCCGCCCGGCCCGGGCGACGCGAGGACGACCACCGTGGTCGCCGACAACTTCGCGATCACCGCCGCCACGGTCGAGCACATGGTCGGCCTCGCCCGCGCGACCGGTCGCAAGCATCGGGCGATGATCCTCATCGGCGACCTCGGCGACATCAACGCCATCGGCCGCCGCGACGGATTCGATTCGGTGGTCGCACGCCATCCCGACCTGATCGAGGTGGTCGCACGCGTCCCCACCGAGTGGAACCAGGAGAAGGCCCACGCCGGCGTCGTGAACGCGCTTCAGGCGAATCCGGACATCAGCTTCATCTTCTCGTCCACCGACTTCCTCCTGCCCTCGGTCGTCTCCGCGCTCCGGGCCGCCGGCCGCTACCACAAGGTCGGCGAACCCGGGCACGTGATCCTCGGCGGGTTCGACGGCGACGCCACCGCCTACGAGATGCTCGTCTCCGGCCACCTCGACGCCACCGGCGTCCAGGACGTCTACTTCCAGGCGTCGGCCGCGGTCCAGGCGGTCCTCGACCTGAAGGCCGGCGAGGAAGCGCCCGCGGAGATCCCCGACAAGGGGCTCGTGATCCATCAGGGCAATCTCGCCGAGGCGCCCGCGCGCATGTGGGGCGCCCGAGGCGCCCGCTGAACCGCGCCGCCCGCGATGGTCGAAACCCAAGCCCCGCCCGGCATCGGCCGCCGCCTGCTCGGCTCCGACCACCTCGTCGCCATCCTCTGCGGCGCGTGGGTGCTCGTCGCCGCGCCGTTCACGCCCGAACTGCTCTCCCCGGGCAACCTCGCCAACATCCTCGCCAGCCTCGCGCCCCTGCTCGTGCTCGCCACCGGCCAGACGCTCGTGCTCGTCGCCGGCGGGATCGACCTCTCCGTCACCGCGATCATCGGCCTCTCCGGAATCGTCGGCGCGTTCGCGATGAACGGGGCCGACGGCTGGCTCGCGGGTCACGCGCTCGCTCCGCTCGCCGGAGCCGCTCTCACGGTCGCGACCGGGGCCGCGGTCGGCGCCTGCAACGGCCTCGCCGTAGGCGTGGCACGGATGCCGGCGTTCATGGTCACCCTGACCTCGATGATGTTCTTCAGCGGCCTCGCGATCCTGCTCACGCGGTCGCGCCCGATCGGCGACCTGCCCGCGGCGTTCACCGCGGTCGGCTCGCGCCTGCCGCTCGCCGTGCTGCTGGCCGGCGCCACGGCCCTCGCCGCGTGGGCGCTGCTCCGGCGCACGCTCTTCGGCCGCTGGCTCTTCGCGGTCGGCCACAACCCCCGCGCCGCCGTCGTCGCCGGCGTGCCGCTCGCGCGGGTGCAGCTCGGGCTCTACGTCGCCAGCGGCGTCTGCGCCGCGCTCGCCGCGATCCTCTATACGGGCCGTCTCGAGACCGCTTCGCCCGTCACGGGCCAGCGGGTGCTCCTCGACGTGATCGGCGCCACGGTGATCGGCGGGGCCAGCCTTCACGGCGGTCGCGGCCGCATCCCCGGCACCGTCTTCGGCGCGTTGTTCCTCACGCTGATCGACAACACGCTCAACCTCCTCAACCTCTCCCACTTCGCGATCATGATGGCGAAGGGAGCCGTCATCCTCCTCGCCGCCGCGCTCGACGCCGCGCGGCGCCGGGGCTCCGCCTCGTGAGCGCACCGCTCCTCGAGTTCCTCGATGTCGGCAAGTCGTTCCACGGCGTGACCGTGCTGCGCGGGATCTCCCGTGGCATCGCGGCCGGGCGCATCACCGCGCTCGTCGGCGAGAACGGGGCCGGAAAATCGACGCTAATGAACATACTCGGCGGCAACCTCCGCCCCGACACCGGCTCGCTCCGCCTCGACGGCGCCCCCTACGCCCCGCGCGACCCCCACGAGGCCGCGCGCCGCGGCGTCGCGCAGATCCACCAGGAACTCAATCTCTTCACGAACCTCACGATCGCCGAGAACCTCTTCCTCTCCGACTTCCCCGTCACGCCCGGCCTCCCGCTCATCCGCCGCGCCGCCCTGCGCGACCGGGCCGCGGCGCTGCTCGCCCGCGTCGGACTCCGGCTCCCGCCCGACACGCCCGTCGACCGGCTCTCCGCCGGCGAGTGCCAGCTCGTGGAGATCGCCAAGGCGCTCGGCGCCTCCGCCCGCGTGATCGTGTTCGACGAGCCCACGACCTCCCTCTCCGCCCGCGAGTCCGCCCGGCTCTTCGCCCTGATGGACGAACTCCGCTCGGCCGGCCACGCGCTGATCTTCATCTCGCACAACCTCGGTGATGTCCTCCGTCTCGCGGACGACGTGGTGGTGCTGCGCGATGGCGCGCTCGTCGCCGCCGAGCCGGCCGCGCACTTCACCGCGGAACGGCTCGTCGGCCTCATGGTCGGGCGCAGCCTCGACCAGCTCTTCCCCGCCCGCGCCGAAAAGCCGACCGACATACCGGTGCTCTCCGTCCGCGGCGTGGCCCGGCCGGGAATCGTCCACGACATCGGCTTCACGCTGCATCGCGGCGAGGTCCTCGGACTCTCCGGCCTCATGGGCTCCGGGCGCTCCGAGCTCGCACGCATCCTCTTCGGGCTCGATCCCCGGGCGAGCGGCGAGATCCGCGTCGCGGGACGTCCGCTCCCGCCCGGACCGCGCGCGGCGATCGCCCACGGCCTCGCCTTCGTCACCGAGGACCGGCGCTCCGACGGACTGCTGCCCGACGCCTCGATCGCGGACAACCTCGCGCTCGTCACCCTCCCGCGGCACACGGTGCGCGGTACGGGCTGGCTCGGCCTCGCGGGACTGGCCGCCGCGCTCCGCGCCGCCGCCGAACGCGTGCGCCTGACCGCCCGAGCCGGCCTCTCGGCCCCCGTCCGCACGCTCAGCGGCGGCAACCAGCAGAAGGTCATCCTCGCACGCTGGCTGCTCGCCGAACCCGCCGTCCTCATCCTCGACGAACCCACGCGCGGCATCGACGTCGGGGCCAGGGCCGAGATCTACCGGCTGATCAACGAGGCCGCCGCCCGCGGGGCCGGCGTGCTCGTCATCTCCTCCGAGCTCGAGGAACTCATCGGCCTGTGCGACCGGATCCTCGTGCTCGAGCGCGGCGAGGTGCGCGACGAGCTCGCGAGGCCCGAGTTCGACCGCGAGCGCATCCTCCGCGCCGCCCTGCCCTCCTCGCGATGAAACCCGCGCGCCTTTTCCCGCTCCTCGATCTCGCGCCGGTCGCGCTCCTGCTCGGCGTCGGGCTCGTCTTCGGCCTGCTCGCGCCGCGCTTCCTCGAGCCGCAGAACCTCGGCAACATCCTCGTGCAGTGCTCGTCCACCGCGATCGTCGCCACGGGCATGACGTTCGTCCTGCTCACCGCCGGCGTCGACCTCTCGGTGGGCGCGGTGATGTTCGTGGTCGCGGCGATCGGCGGGCGACTCGCGCTCGGAGGCGCTCCGCTGCCGCTCGTCTTCGTCGCGATGGTCGCGCTCGGGGCCGCCGCCGGCGCGCTCAACGGCGGATTGATCCTCCGCCTGCGCATCGTCCCGTTCATCGTAACCCTCGCGACACTCTACATCGGGCGCGGGTTCGCCCTCTGGTTCACCGGGACGCGCACGGTCCGGCCGCCCGGGGACTTCCTGGAGTTCGGGGCCGCGCGCGTGCTCGGCGTGCCGATGCCGGTGGTCGTCCTCGTCGTGGTGCTCGGCGTCGCGCACCTCGTCCTCTCCCGCACGCCGTTCGGCCGCCGGGTCCACGCCGTGGGTCGGAACGCCGAGGCCGCGCGCAAGGCCGGGATCGATCCCCACCGCGTGATCCTCGCCGTCTACGTGATCTGCGGCGCCTGCGCCGCGATCGGAGCGATCGTCTCCGTCTGCCAGCTCGGGGTGGTGGCGCCGACCTTCGCGACCAACAAGGAGTTCGCCGCCATCGCCGCCGCCGTGCTCGGCGGCACGAGCCTCTTCGGCGGGCGCGGGCGCGTGCTGCCCGGCACGCTCTTCGGGGCCGTGCTCATGCAGACGGTCGAGAACGGCCTCGTGATCGTGAACGCCGATCCCTACCTCTACCCGCTCTTCGCCGCCGGCATCATCTTCACCGCGGTGCTCCTCGACAGCATCCGCACCGGCCTCCTCGCCCGACTGCGCCGCCGCCTGATCCGGCCGCTCCACGCGGAGGTGGACTGAACCGCTCCCGCCCGGCCCGGCGGATCGCCCTCCAGAATTTATTGCATAAAGTGCAAGTTTGTGTCGTTTATGCAATAACGGTTGCCAAGCGTCCGGTGCGGATGTTTGCCTTCGTCCGCGAGCTCGCGCCGTCGCGAATCGCCGCCCTCCGATGAACGCCCAGCCCCCCGCGTCGCCACGCCGAACCGGCCGTCGCCTGCTCGCCGCGGTGCTGCTCGCGGGAACGGGCGCGCCCGGCGAAGCCGCCGGGCCGGTCGGCGCGGGCGAGGTCTTCGGCCATGCGGTGCTCCCGATCCTGACGGCCCGCTGCACGGAGTGTCACGGCGACGGGAAACAGAAGGGCGGCCTGAACCTCACGACCCTGGTCGGCGTGATGAACGGCGGCACCGGCGGCGAGGTCGTCCGGCCGGGTCGCAGCTCGGAGAGCCTGCTCGTGCAGTTGATCACCGACGGTGAGATGCCGCCCGACGACCATCCACCGGTGCCGGCGGCGGAGCTCCGGGTGATCACCGACTGGATCGACCAGAGCGTTTTTCCCGAGGCCGCCGACTTCAAGGCCGAGGCGTCCGCGGCGGTGCACGCCCGCGCCCGCGACCTCTGGTCGTTTCAACCCGTCCGCCGGCCGACCCCGCCGGAGGTGCGCGCCTCGGATCGCGTCCGCTCGCCCGTCGATCGCTTCATCCTCGCGAAACTCGAGGCCGGGGGGCGCACCTTCGGGCCGGAGGCGACCGCACCCGCGCTCGTCCGGCGCGTGCATTTCAACCTGCTCGGCCTGCCGCCCGCTCCGGAGACGATCGCGGCGTACATCGCCGACGCCGCACCCGACGCCTGGTCGCGACTCGTCGGGCGGCTGCTCGCCTCCCCGCACTACGGCGAGCGTTGGGGGCGGCACTGGCTCGACGTCGCGGGCTTCGCGGAATCGTCGTCCTCGGTCAGCGATCCCTTCCGGCCGGGCTTCTGGCGCTACCGGGACTGGGTGATCCGCGCGTTCAATTCCGACAAGCCCTATGACGAGTTCGTGCGCGAGCAGCTCGCGGGCGACGAACTCGCGCCGTGGCGCGACGCCGAGACCTTCGACGCCGCGACGATCGACCGGCTCGTGGCGACCGGCTTCCTCCGGAGCACGCCGGACCCGACCGACAACCAGTTCATCACGCAGGAGGACAAGCACTACGCCGCACAACAGGCCGTGGTCGAGGTCGCGACCAAGGCCCTGATCGGGCTCACCCTCAACTGCGTGCGTTGCCACGACCACAAGTACGACCCGATCACGCAGGACGACTACTACCGGCTCATCGGGCTGTTCCAGCCCGCCTTCGATCCCGGCAACTGGCTCGCCGGGGCCGTGAGCAAGTTCGGCCCCGGTCCGGTGCGCGCGATCCCGCTGCTCGACCGCGAGGGCCGCGACCGCTTCGCGAGCGAGTTCGCCGCGCTGAAGGAGGAGAACATGGAGCTCGTCCACCAGAAGATGACCGGGCTTCCGAACGAGTTTCGCGACCGCCACCTGCGCGCGCACCTTCCGGACCTGCCCGAGGCGCTGGCCCCGGCCGAAGTCGCCGCCGCGCTCGCCCGCCCCGATCGCGAACGCACGACCGCCGAGCACGACCGTCTCGAGGCCGCCGCACGCCACCTCGGCCTCGACGCCGACCGTCTGCACGCGCTCTACCCCGAGTTGCAGCAGCGCATCGACGAACGCGAGGAGGTCAGCAAGTCGCTCGCCCGCCGCGGGCTCGAGGTCGGCGAGGTCCTCTGGGCGACCTGGGATGTTTCCACGAACCCCACGCCGACCCGCCTGCTCACCCGCGGCGATTTCAAGACCCCCGCCCACGTCGTCGAGCCCGGCTTCATCCTCTCGCTCGACGACCCCGGACGCCCGTGGACGCCGCCCGCGCCCGACCCGGCGGCCCGGACGACGGGAAGGCGCCTCGCCTTCGCCGATTGGCTGTTGCGCCCCGATCACCCCCTCACCGCCCGCGTGATGGTGAACCGCCTCTGGCAACACCACTTCGGCGTCGGCCTCGTGGCGACCGTCGACGACTTCGGCCAACGCGGGGCCCGCCCTTCGCACCCCGAGCTGCTCGACTGGCTGGCGAGCGAGCTCGTCGCCTCGGGCTGGAGCCTCAAACACATCCAACGACTCATCCTCGAATCGACCACCTATCGTCAGGCCGCCGCACCACCCGGTGGCGCCGTCGCCTCGGACTACGGCGCCTTTCCCCGCCGCCGCCTCGAGGCCGAGGCGATCCGCGACGCGATGCTCAGCGTCGGCGGCCGGCTCGACCCGGCGCTCTTCGGGCCGTCCATTGAAACGGTCAAGGCCGCCGATGGATCGTGGGACGTGGCCGCCGACGATCCGGGTCGTTTCCGCCGCAGCGTCTACCTCACCACCCGCCGCTCGCAACTGCCCACCTTCCTCACTCTCTTCGACGCCCCGATCATGGACACCAACTGGCCCGTCCGCAGCGATTCCGCGATCGCTCCCCAGGCCCTCGCGTTGATGAACCACCCGTTCGTACTGCAATGCGCGGATGACTTCGCCGGCCGACTGCTCTCCACGGACGCCGCCGACAGGGAGCGCCTCGAGCTCGCGTTTCGACTCGCCTACCGCCGCGCCCCCGACGCCGACGAGCACCACCTCTTCGCCGACCACCTCGCCCGCGCGCCCGATCCACGCGCCGCCTGGCGGACCCTCGCCCACGCCCTCCTCGCCTCGAGCGAGTTCATCTACCTCGACTGACCGACGCCGATGCCTCCTCCGCCTCCCAGCCCCTTTCCCTGCGCCGGTCGCCATCATTCCCCGCGCCTCTTCACGCGACGCGAGATGCTCGCCACCGCCGGGGCCGGCCTCGGCGGCCTCGCCCTGACGTGGATGCTCGGCGGCACGGTCGCCCGCGCCGCGGGGCCGGCATCGGGCCCCGCGCTCGACCTGCTGCCGAAATCCCCCCACTTCGCGCCCCGCGCGCGGAACGTCATCCTCCTCTTCATGGGCGGCGGTCCCAGCCACATGGACCTGCTCGACCCGAAGCCCGCGCTCGCGAAGTACGACGGGCAGACGCTCCCGTTCAGCGTCGAACAACGCGGCACGATCAGCGGCGCGCGGGTCATGGGCAGTCCGTTCAGATTCACCCGACACGGTGCGTGTGGTCACGAGATGTCGGAGCTGCTGCCGCACCTCGCCACCGTGGCCGACGACCTCGCGATCGTGCGCTCCGGCGTCAGCACGCGCATCGATCACGGCGAGGCCGAACTCCTCCTCCACACCGGCCGACCGATCCGCGGGTTTCCCTCGATGGGCAGTTGGGTCACCTACGGGCTCGGCTCGGAGAACGCCAACCTCCCCGCCTACGTCGCCCTCGGCGGCAAGGCCCCGCCCGATCGGGTGATGCCCATCACCGCCCCCGGCTGCCTGCCCTCGCTCTATCAGGGCACGCCGTTGAACACCGAGGGCGACGCACCGTTCTTCTACCTCCATCCGCCCAAGGACTCGCCGCTCGCCCCGGCCGATCCCGAGGCCTTCCTGCGCCTCACCGACGCCCTCAACCGCCGTCACCAGGCCACCCGGCCGGAGATCACCCAGCTCGACGCGCGCGTGCAGAACTTCGAGCTCGCCGCCCGCATGCAGGTCGAGGCGATGAAGCAGATCGACCTCACCGGGGAATCCGCCGCCACCCGGCGCCTCTACGGTCTCGACGATCCGGTCACCGAGGAGTTCGGGCGTCGCTGCCTGCTCGCCCGCCGGCTCGTCGAGTCCGGCGTGCGCTTCGTCCACGTGGTGCGATTCGACTGGGACCACCACGCCGGCCTGCGCAAGAACCTTACCAAGTCCTGCGCCGAGACCGACCGGCCCGTCACCGGCCTCGTCCAGGACCTCAAGAGCCGCGGCCTGCTCGATTCGACGCTCGTGATCTGGACCGGCGAATTCGGGCGACTCCCCGTGGCCGAGGGCGCCGACGGCCGCGACCACAACCCGCACGGCTACTCCTATTGGATGGCCGGCGGCGGCGTGAAGGCCGGCACGGTCCATGGTGCGACCGACGACTTCGGCTACAAGACCGTCGAGAACCCCGTCCGCACCGCCGACCTCCACGCGACGCTCATGCACCAGCTCGGCCTCCACCACGACAAGCTCGTCTTCGAATTCGAGGGCCGCGAGGAGACCCTCACCGGCGTCGAGCCGGCCCGCGTCATCACCGACCTGCTCGCTTGAAACCCCACCCCCGATGCCCCACCGCCCGCTCGTCGCGCTCGCACTCGTCCTGACCCTGCCCGTCGTGGCGCTCCACGCCCAGCGCAGGCTGGCCCCCGGCCAGACCGCACAACTCGCGACGCTCGGCTACGACGGTCGCGACCTCCGGATCGTCCACGAGACGACGGACCTGATCGAGGCGCCCAACTGGACCCCCGACGGCGCCCGGCTCGTCTTCAACGGCGGCGGCAGACTCTGGAGCATCCCCGTCGACGGCTCCGCCGACCCGACCCACATCCCCACCGAGGGGGTGGACGGCGTGAACAACGACCACGTCCTCTCACCCGACGGCACGACCGTCTATTTCAGCGCCCGCGGTCACCTCTACGCCGTCCCCATCGGAGGCGGAGTTCCCCGCCGCATCTCCAACGACCATCCCGCCGACCGACCCTTCACCTACTGGCTCCACGGCGTCTCGCCCGACAACCGCACCCTCGTCTACACCGGCGCCCTCCAGATCGGCTCGGACCGATGGGCTCGGGTCGACGTCTTCACCATCCCGGTCGCAGGCGGTCCCGACATCAACCTCACCGACAGCGCCGCCTACGACGACGGCCCCGAATACTCGCCCGACGGCCGCTGGATCTACTTCAACTCCGAGCGCGACGCCCGCGACCGCGGCGCCTCGACCAACTACCGGATGGCCGAATCCCAGCTCTACCGCATGCGCCCCGACGGCGCCGGGATCGAACAACTCACCCACGACGACCGGGTGAACTGGTTTCCCCATCCCTCGCCCGACGGACGCTGGATCGTCTACCTCAGCTTCCCGCCCGGGACGCTCGGCCACCCCGCCGACCGCGACGTCATCCTCCGGCGCATCCCGGCCGGGGGCGGAGAGCCCGTCGACCTGATCGCGTTCCATGGCGGCCAGGGAAGCATCAACGTCCCGAGCTGGTCGCCCGACAGCCGGCGCTTCGCCTTCGTGATGTACCCGCCCGAAGGGGCTCCCGGACCGCTGCTCCGAGGTCGGTGAGCGTTCGCGGAACCCGGCGCGAACCCGCCCCCCAAGACTTGCATCATGCGCAGTTACTTGTCTTTTGCGCAATTCTTTCTTGCCCTCCCCCGAACGGTCCGTTTATCCCTTTTTCCGCCGCTCAACGGAATCCCCCCGCGGCCCCAACCCCGACCATCCCCCCAAGTCATGCACCTGCCCGATCGATCATTGTTCGTCGTCACCAGCCTCGCCCTTTCGGTCGCCTCCGCACCCTTGCTGAACGCGCAGGCGAGTCGTTCTCCCGCCGCGGGCGCCTCCTCGTCCGAAGAGGAAGCGGTCGTCCTCTCCCCGTTCGAAGTCTCCACCGAAAGGGATTTCGGTTACGTTTCCACCGCGACGCTTTCCGGCGGACGCCTCTCCACCGAACTGCGGAACACCGCGGCCGCGGTCTCCGTGCTGCCGCGTGAGTTCCTCGACGACATCGGCGCGTCGAGCGTGCAGGAGTCGCTCCTCTGGGCGACCAACTCGGTCGCCCCGACCGCCTCCGACGTGACGCCCGGCAGCGGCGGCAACGAGACCTCCGGGGTCACCATCCTCGCCTTCGGCGGGACGAGCGTGACGGTCCGCGGCATCCGCAGTGCCACGATCGCGCTGAACTACTTCCCGTGGTCGAACAACCTCGACACCTACAACACCGAGCGGCTCGACATCTCCCGCGGCCCCAACGCACTCGTCTTCGGCGACGCGAGCAGCGGCGGCATCGTCAACATCTCGACCAAGCGCGCCCGGGACCGCGACTTCGGCTCCATCAGCCACCAGCTTTCCAGCTACGGCGGACAGGGGCGCACGACCGTCGACATCAACCGGAAGATCTCCGACAACTTCGCCCTCCGCGCCGTCGGGCTCCGTCAACGCGGCGATGGGTGGCGGGATTTCAGCAAGACCGGTCGTGACGCCATCTTCCTGACCACGACGTGGACGCCCTACGAGACCGTGCAGGTGCGGGTGGAGGGCGAGCGCGGGAAGAGCACGGGTACGACGCCCGTCAACTTCCTCCGCGACGGTATCAGCAGGTGGGACGGATCGACCGTCCGCGTCTTCGGCCAGCCGGGCAATCCCCCGGCCAGTGCGGGTCTGATCTCGAACGCGAACCCGTTCCTCCACCTCAGCTATCCGGAGCTGGGCCTCATCCCGGGCGCCGGCATGTTCCGGACCAACGGCGGTGACCGGCCGATCGGACTCGATCTCCCGCCCAACGTCCCGGCGGACGGACTGCTCCCGATCGACACCGGGGCTGCGGCGACTCTCGGTCAGGGCCGCCAATTCCCGACGATCTCGGACTACGCCTTCTCCAACCGGGCGGCGGCGCGCCGCTTCGACATCGATTTCACCACCGCGAGTTTCTTCATCGAAAAGCGCTTCGGGGACAACTTCTTCATGGAGCTGGCGGGCAACCTCCAGGACAGCCTCGCGCTCGTCTACGAGCCCCTGAGCTCCAATAAAGTCTTCCTTGACGTGATGCAAACACTTCCCACCGGCGTCCTGATCAACGGCAGCAACGCGAACCCGGACTACCTCAAGCCGTTCTCCCTCGATGGCGAGCGCACGCGTGTGGTCGACCGCCAATCCTCGGAGTTCCGGATCAGCGGAGTCTACCAGATGAAAAACGCGTGGATGAACCAGCGGATCGGCATGCTCGCCAGCCAGCGGAACAACGAGAACAGCAACCAGCTCCAGCGACTCGTTCGCGTCAACGGGACCAACCCGAACCTCAACGACGTCTCCAACCTCGTCTTCTTCAAGACGCCCCTCGACGATCGGAGCAAGAGCTCCATCGACTTCGAGTACGGCCGCACCCACACCCTCGCCAACGGGGCCGAGCTCCGGCACGTCAACTTCGGCGCGGGCAACGGGGCGAGCGCCGGCGACGAAACGCTCAAGTCGCTCCAGGTCTTCGCCAGCGGCAGCTGGCTCGGCGGAGAGCGCATCCACACCGTCTTTGGCGCCCGCAGGGACTTCCTCGACTCGAAGAGCTTCTCCACCCGCGTCTTTGATCCCGTGACCGGCGCGCTCACCCGGATCGACCTCACCTCCTCCAAGGATCAGGCGGTGACCTCGCCCTCCGCCGGCATCGTCGGGCACGTCACGCCCTGGCTCAGCCTGTTCGCGAACTCCAGCCGCTCCTTCGTCGCCGGCTCCGGAGGCGAACGCACGCCGACCGAAGAGGTCACCGATCCGGCGATCGGCAAGGGCTACGACTTCGGCGTCAAACTGAACCTCCTCGAGGGGAGGCTCTCCGCCTCGTTGAGCTACTACGAGAGCGAGGAGACGAACAACGTCATCAGTCTTCTCGGCATCTCCAGCCAGCTTCAGAACATCTCCTTCGCGATCGGGGAGAACATCACCTACAACAATTCGACCGACACGCAGAGCGCGTTCGCCACCGGCTACGAGCTCGACCTCACGGCCAACCTCACCCCGAACTGGACGCTGATCCTCAACGTCGGCATCCCCACGGCGACCCAGACCAACGGCGCGCCCTTCAGCAAGCGACTCGTGGCCGAGAATCGGGACCGCTGGATCGCGGCCGGCAACGTGATCGGCGGCACGGTCCCCGCGGAGATCGCGACCGCGCTCGCCAACCTCGACTTCCAGTTCTCGCTCCGCCAGGACGGCCGCCCGATCAACACGGTCCGCGACTACACCGCCAACTTCTTCACCCGCTACCGCTTCAGCGAAGGCCGGCTCAAGGGCCTGAGCCTCGGCTTCGGCGCGAACTTCCTCGGCGACAACTTCGTCGCGGTGCTCAACGACCAGGAGGTCTTCACCGGCTCCTACCGCATCTTCTCGGCGATGATCGGATACGACGCGAAGATCGCCGACCGGGACGTGCGCTTCCAGGTCAACGTGAGCAACCTCCTCGACGACGAAAACTTCCGCTACATGGGTTTCAACGCGGCGCTGCAACCCACCAACTACCGCGTCTCCGATCCCCGGGAGGTCCGTTTCTCCACCACGTTTAAATTCTGATCCATCCGCCCGAACATCCTGATCGTCCGCCTGTGAACGCCGGTCGTCCTCCGATCGGCGTTCCTGTTTCAACCCCGTCGGCGCCCATGAAAACCCGCCTCCCTCGCCTGCTCACGGTGCTCGTCGCCGGTCACCTTGCGACCGCCGCCTTCGCCCGGCCGGCCCCCGATCCGGGATCCGTACACTCCACCTCGCCCGACCCCTCCGCCATCGAGTGGGTCTCGATCCCCGCCGGCACGTTCACCCGCGGCAGTCCCGACGACGAGGTCGGGCGAAGCGTGCGCGAGGTCCGGCAGTCCGTGACCCTGAGCGCGTTCCGGATGAGCCGGTTCGAGATCACGAACCTCCAGTTCGCCGCCTTTCTGAACGCCGCCGGCGTCGGAGCCGAAGGCAGGCGCCCGGCCGGTCGCCACCCGGACAAGCTGCTGATCACCGCCAGTTCCGGCGAGACCGACTGGGGCCTGCACTACGCGGAGGGTCGCTGGTCCCCGACCCCGGGTTGCGAACGCCATCCCGCCATCAACGTCACGTGGCATGGCGCCGACGAATTCGCCGCCTTCGTCGGCGCCCGGCTCCCGACCGAAGCCCAGTGGGAATACGCCTGCCGCGCCGGCACGACCACCCCCTTTCACACCGGCGAGGACCTCACGACCGACCAGGCGAACTACGACGGCAACTTCCCCTACCGCGACGGTCCGCCCGGCCTGTTTCGCGGCGGCCCGCTTCCGGTCGGTAGTTTTCCACCCAACGCCTACGGCCTGCACGACATGCACGGCAACGTGTGGGAATGGTGCGCCGACCTGGACGCCCCCTACTCGACCGAACCGGTGACCGACCCGCAGGGCGGCGGCTCCGGCGAACTCCGCGTGCTCCGCGGCGGCGGCTGGGGCGGCAAGGCCTTCTACTGCCGCAGCGCCAACCGCGGCAACCCCCACGCCCCCGAACGCTTCAACGCCCGCCTCGGCTTCCGCGTCGTGGCCGCTCCCTGACACGCCGATGACCTTTCTTCGCCTCCCCGTCCTCTCCGCAGCACTCGCCTGCCTCGCGCTCGCGGATCCGGACGCGGCCGCCGGCCGCACCTCGCCCAACGTCGTCGTCATCCTCGTCGACGACCTCGGCTACGGCGACGTCGACTTCGGCCTCGAAACGCTCTCCGTATTCAGAAACCCCTACATCCGCACCCCCAACCTCGCCCGCCTCGCCTCGGAGAGCCTCGTCCTCACCCACCACTACTCGGCGTCGCCCGTCTGCTCGCCCGCCCGCGCCGGACTCCTGACCGGCCGGATCCCCGCCCGCTCCGCGATCGACCTCTACATCAACGATCTCACGAGCAACGAGAAGTCGTTCCTCCACGGTTCGGAGATCACGATCGCCGAGCTGCTCGCCGGGCGCGGCTACCGCACGGGCATCTTCGGCAAGTGGCACCTCAACGGCGCGGACTGGGAGGATCCCGCCGCCTGGACGGGCTGGACCGGATCCTTTCCCGGCCAGCAGGGCTTCGCGGACGGCATCGTCTCGAAGGAGAACCCCCACTTCACCCGCCAGCTCAAGGTGAACACCCAGAAGCATCCCGGTGACTTCTTCACCGTGGCCGGCGAGCCCATGGGCGCGCTCAAGGGCTACACCAGCGACATCATCAGCACCCACGCGATCCGCTGGCTCGACCGCATGGCTGCGGAGCGCACGCCGTTCTTCCTCTTCCTCCCCTACGACGCGCCCCACATCCGCGTCGCCGCCGCCGACCGCTACGAGGACCTCTACGATACCGGCGACGCCCGGCGCGACGCCTACCTCGCCAACGTCACCCACCTCGACGCCGCGATCGGGGTCGTCCTCGATCACCTCGAACACCTCGGCCTCGCCGACGACACCCTCGTCTACTTCTCGAGCGACAACGGTCCCGACG
>DAIPIQ010000196.1:0-7017 GCA_036770745.1 Opitutaceae bacterium
AAAGGCGACATGCTCCAGGCCGTGGAGAATTTCCAGAAGGCCCCGCCGCCCGCTCCCGAGAAGGCGACGAAGCCCGCCCCGGCGGCGCCCGCGCCCACCGCCGAGGGCCGCACGACGCGCCGCAAGCTCACGCCCCTGCGCACGCGCATCGCCGAAAGGCTCGTCCAGGCGAAGAACGAGACCGCCATGCTCACGACCTTCAACGAGGTCGACATGAGCGCCGTGCGCGACCTCCGCGCCCGCTACCAGGAGCAGTTCACCAAGAAGAACGGGGTGAAGCTCGGCTTCA
Source organism: Opitutaceae bacterium (assembly GCA_036770745.1). GTDB lineage: Bacteria > Verrucomicrobiota > Verrucomicrobiia > Opitutales > Opitutaceae > DAIPIQ01. Next base: position 290 of record DAIPIQ010000196.1, read on the forward strand.
TGTCGTTCTTCGTCCGCGCGGTCGTCCACGCCCTCGAGGAAGTGCCCGCGATCAACGCCCGCCTCGACGGGGACTCGGTCGTCGAGAACCACTTCTTCGACATCGGCGTCGCAGTCTCGACCGACCGCGGGCTGATGGTCCCGGTCCTGCGCGACTGCGACGCGAAGAGCCTCGCGCAGATCGAGTCGTCGATCGGCGACTACGCGAAGCGGGCCCGCGACGGGAAGATCACGCTCGAAGACCTCGCCGGCGGCGTCTTCACGATCACCAACGGCGGCACGTTCGGCTCGCTCCTCTCCACGCCGATCCTCAACCCGCCACAAAGCGCGATCCTCGGGATGCACGCGATCCAGGACCGACCGGTCGCGCTCGACGGCCAGGTCGTAATCCGACCGATGATGTACCTCGCCCTCTCCTACGACCACCGGATCGTCGACGGCCGCGAAGCGGTCACGTTCCTCGTGAAGGTCAAGCAGGCGATCGAGGATCCCGCCCGCCTCGTGCTCGGCGTCTGAGCCGCTCCGCCCGGTCGCCCTGCGCGCCGCGCCCTCCCGCATTTCCCATGGACTCCCTCGATCTCGTCGTCATCGGCGCCGGCCCCGGCGGCTACGTCTGCGCGTTTCGCGCCGCCCAACTCGGCCTGAAGGTCGCCCTGGTGGAGCGGCGTCCGACGCTCGGCGGCACGTGCCTCAACGTCGGCTGCATCCCCAGCAAGGCGCTGCTCCATTCCAGCGAACACTTCGCCTTCGCCCGCGACCACGCCGCCGCCCACGGCATCCGCACCGGCGAGGTCTCGATCGATGTCGCGGCCTTGCTGAAGAAGAAGGACGCGGTCGTCGCGAAACTCGTCGGCGGCGTCGCCGCCCTCGCGAAGGCCCGCAAGGTCCGGATCGTCCACGGCGAGGCCTCCTTCGACTCGCCCGACACGCTCTCCGTCAAGGGCGCGAAGGAGACGACCCGGCTGAAGGCGAAGAACTTCGTCATCGCCACGGGCTCCGCCCCCGTCGAGCTGCCGTTCCTGAAGTTCGACGGCGGGGTCGTGGTCTCGAGCGACGATGCGATCGCCTTCGACCGCGTGCCGAAGCGGCTCGTGGTGGTCGGCGGCGGCGCGATCGGGCTCGAGCTCGGCTCGGTCTGGGCGCGGCTCGGCGCCGCCGTCACGGTGGTCGAGTTCCTCCCGAAAATCGTCGCCGCCTACGATGACGACGTGGTCCGCCACTTCGCCCGCAGCCTCGAGAAGCAGGGCCTGAAACTGGAGACCGGCGCGAAGGTCACCGGCCTGCGCCGCGAAGGCGACGGCGCGGTCCTCACCGCCGAGCGCGACGGCAAGCCGCTCGAGTTCCCCGCAGACAAGGTGCTCGTCGCCGTCGGCCGCCGGCCGTTCACCGACGGGCTCGGCCTCGAAAAGGCGGGCGTGGCCCTCGACGAGAAGCGCCGCGTGAAGGTCGACGCGCAACTGCGCACGAACGTCCCCGGCATCCGCGCGATCGGCGACGTGGTCGCCGGTCCGATGCTCGCCCACAAGGCCGAGGAGGACGGCGTGGCGGTCGCCGAGTGGATCGCCGGCAAGGCCGGCCACATCAATTGGGACCTCGTGCCCGCGATCGTCTACACCGAGCCCGAGGTCGCCTCGGTCGGCCTCGGCGAGGACGGCGCGAAGGCCGCCGGGATCGCCGTCAAGGTGGGCCGTTTCAACTTCGCCGCCAACGGCCGCGCGATCGCCGCCGACGCGACCGAGGGGTTCGTGAAGATCATCGCCGACGCGACGACCGACCGCCTCCTCGGCGCGCAGATCCTCGGCCGCGGGGCCGGCGAACTCATCTCCGAAGTGGTCACCCACATGGAGTATGGCGGCAGCGCCGAAGACCTCGGCCGGACGATCCACGCCCATCCCACGATGAGCGAGGCGGTGAAGGAAGCCGCCCTCGCGGTTTCGAAGAGCGCGATCCACGCGATCTAGCCGGCCGCGACACCCGGGCGGCCCGCCTCGGGTCGTCGTATCCACGCAGAACATACGTCGCGAACGTGTGCCCGGCCACCAGGACACCTTCCGCTGGTCCACCACCACTCGGCGATGCCTGCCGTCGCTCCCGATCCGCGCCCTCACTGTGGCCGGCGAATACCTGCTGCTCTCCACGGCCTCGGCCTCCTTTCGTTCCCATCTCGCGCTCGATCGGACCGGCCGAGCCCTCGCTTTCCACCAGCAGGCCGGCTCCTCTCCTTGTTTCGAATGGCGCCCGACCGCGCGCCGCTTCTACGACCTCGGGGGCGGCTCGTTCCCTCACCGATCGCGCTTCACCGAGGTTCGATCCGACGGCGCCTTCGGTCCTCAAAAAGAATGCCCTCATTTCAGAACCAGCGCGCCTTGAACGCTCATCCGCATCTCCCCGGATGGCGGACGGGTCCTGCTCGGCACCGGTGAGTTCTACGATGCCGACACCCGCGTCCAGACCGGATCGCTCCCGAAGGTCCTCGACGACGCCCTCTGGCTCGGCGGCCGGCTGATCATCGCCGCGACGACCTTCGACGGCGTCGTGCTCGATCGCCGGGGCGGCCCCAACCACGGCCACGACGACACCCGCACGCTCCTCGATGCCGACCTCGCTCCCCGCGCCCACCCGACCGACGGTCCGCAGCCGCCCGCCCCGCTCGCCAACCTCGCGGTCCGCGCCGAGGTCGTCGCCGGGGCCGACGTCCTGATCGCCGGCCTGGTCAACCTCTCCTGCCGGGCCCTCGTGGGGGTGGACGAGAAGGTGTTGATTCCCGGCCTCGCCCTCGGCGGTCCGAATCCGAAGCGCCTGCTCATGCGCGCCGTCGGCCCGTCGATCGCCTCGTTCGGCGTCACCGGCCTGCTCGCCGATCCCGTGCTCGAGCTCCTCGACGCCTCCGGGGCGGTCGTCCACTCCAACGACGACCGGGACCGCGATCAGGCGCCGACCGTCGAGGCGAGCACGTCCGCGGCGGGCTCTTTCGCGCTCGCCCCGGGCAGCCGCGACGCCGCCCTTGTGCGCACCCTCGATCCCGGCGTCTACACGATCCGGGTCTCCGGCAAGGCCCGCACCAGCGGGGTCGCGCTGGTCGAGGTCCATGAGGTGCCGTGACCCGCGCTCAGCGGCGCTGGATCAACTCCACCTCGTAGCCCTCGGGCGCGTCGATGAAGGCGATGACCGAACCGCTGCCGGTCCTGGTCGGACCATCACTCAAGGCGTAGCCCTTCTTCGCGAGGGCGCCGGCGAAGGCCTCCAGGTCGTCGACCTCGAAGGCGAGGTGCATGAGGTCCGGCTGCACCTGCACCGCGGGTGAACCGGGGAGCTGGCAGAGCTCGATCTCCTCGTCGCTTCCCGGCGCCTTGAGGAAGACGAGCTGCGCGCCCCGCGGCGAGGTGTGGCGGCGCGTCTCGAGCAACCCGAGCGCGTCCTTGTAGAAGCGGGCGGAGCGCTCGATGTCGTCGACGCGCATCCGCGTGTGGAGAAGTTTCGTCACGGCCATGGCGCGAGGATCCACCCGCCGGCCGCCGCTGGCAACCTCGCATCCCCACGGCTTCGTGGTGCCCGGGGTGGGACTCGAACCCACACACTCGATCAAGAGAACGAGATCCTAAGTCTCGCGTGTCTGCCAATTCCACCACCCGGGCCGGCTCGGGGCGGACTGTCGATCGCCGCCCGGCGCCTGACAAGCCCGCAGTCAACGCCGGACGACGTCGCCCATCACCTCGCCCATCCGCGCGTAGGTCTCGCGGCCCGCCGCCGTCTGCGCGACGAGATCCGCGGCCAGCCGCACCCGGCCGGGCTCGAAGAGCGTGATCACGCACGAACCCCCGAAACGGAAGAAGCCCTTCTCGTCGCCCTTCGCGACGCGGCCCTCGCCGACCGAGTGGACGATCGTGCCCACGCAGGTCGCCCCGATCTCGAGGACGACAACGAGGCCGCACGGCGTGTCGCGTATGACCGTGAGCGCGCGCTTGTTCGCCAGGAGGAAATTCAAGGAGCGCCGCAGCGCGATCGGGCTCACCGAGAAAAGATCCCCGGCGATCGCCCGCGGGGCCCCGGCCGTCCCGCGACACGGGAAGTGGAAGCGGTGGTAATCCACCGGGCAGAGCCGCGAGATCACGAGCGATCCGCCATCGAAGCGTCGCGCGAGCGCCTCGTCGGCGAGCAGGCGCCCGAGGTCGAACCGCTGCCCCTTCGCATAGACCGCCGACTCCGCGCCCAGGGTCGGAAAACCCAGATGGCGGCCGTCGGCCGGAAACACCACGGTCTCGTCACCGGGATCGATCGGCCGGGCCGGGGGCCGCAGGCGGCGGGAGAAGAAGTCATTGAACGACGCGAAACTCCCCACGGGTTCGGCGAACTCCGCCGGATCCACGTCGTAGGCCTCGAGAAACGGCCGCACCCGCGCCGCGCTCGCCGGCCGGCTCATCCGCCAGCCGTACCAGCGCGAGAAGAAGGCGCGCTTGACCACGGCCCACAGCAGCAGCCGCCCCGCCGTGGTCTCATAGGTCCAGCGCAGCCAGCGTTCGCCGTAGACGCGCTCGAGCTCCACGCGATCGCGCGCGGGGTTGAACACTTCGATCGGGGCGGGCGCCATGGAGCGCGACGAGTGCCGCCCGCCCCCCGGTGGCGCAAGGCTGTTCCGCCCGGCCCATGAGCCGCGCTCCACGCCGGCATTAGCCCGCCGCATCGGTGGCCGGTGTCGCTTGCATTTTCAGCGGTCGACACGAACCATCCCGGCAAAATGATCGCGTCGCTCCGCCTCGCCGCCCGGCTCTGTTGGATCGTCCCCGCCTGCGGCCTGCTCTCCGCCTGCCGGGAAAATCCGGTCTCGTTCTACACGGCGCCCGCGAGCCACGACCATGCGGGGCACGACCACGCGGGCCATGGCACGGCGTCGGGCCCGGCGGCCACGCCCGAAGCCTCCCGCCTCGCCTGGACCCGGCCGGCCGCGTGGACCGAGAAGCCCGCCTCGGCGATGCGGATCGGCAGTTTCGCCTTCACCGCGCCCGACGGCGCGGTCGCGGACGTCTCGATCTCCTCCTTTCCCGACAGCGCCGGCGGCCTCCTCGCCAACATCAACCGCTGGCGCGGCCAGGTCGGCCTCGCACCCGTGGACGAGGCGGGGCTCGGCACGACCGCGACGCGCACCGAGGTCGCCGGCCTGCCCGCGTGGTTCGTCGACTTCGCCGGGACGCCCGCCGAAGGCGACGGGGCGGGCCTCGTGCGGATCACGGGCGCGATCGTCCCGCTCGGTTCGATGAGCTGGTTCTTCAAGATGATGGGGCCCGACGCGGTCGTGCGTTCCCAGCGCGGAGCGCTCGACGAGCTGCTCGCCTCGGTGCGCGCGGTCGCGCCGGCGGCGCCGGCCGCCGCGGATCCGCACGCCGGTGTGCCGGGCGCTCCGCCCCTCGCCGCGACCGCCGCTCCGACGACCCCGGGCAAGGACCCCGCGGCGGTGCCGCCTCCGCCGCGCCAGGAGGGCTTCGCCTACGACACCCCGGCCGGATGGGTCGCGCGCGCCTCGACGCAGTTCCGACTGGCCAGTTTCCAGATCCCCGGCGACGGCGTGCCGGCGGCCGACATGGCGGTCTCGGCCTTCCCCGGCATGGCCGGCGGCGATCTCGCCAACGTCAACCGCTGGCGGGCGCAGGTCGGCCTCGCCCCGATCGACGAGACCGGGCTCGCGGTGGGCGCGGAGCGGATCGTCCAGGGCGACCTTGCCTTCCTCGTCGTCGACCTCACCAGCCCCGGCCCGATGCTCGAGGGCGGGCGCAAGTCGCGGATCCTCGGGGCGATCCTCGACCGGGGCGACACCGGCTGGTTCTTCAAGATGACCGGCGAGGCCGGCCACGTCGGGGCGCAGCGCGAGGCGTTCCTCGGGTTCCTGCGCTCGTTCCGCTTCGAGTGACACCCTCCGCCCCGCACGACCCCATGGCCGCACCACGCAGCAACCCGCTCGGCTCGTTCCTCGGGTTCATCACGTCGCTTCAACTCACGCTCATCTGCCTGAGCGTCGGCCTCGTCCTCGTCTTCGTCGGGACGATCGCCCAGGTCCGGCTCGGGATCGACCAGGCGGTGGCGCTCTACTTCCGTTCGTTCGTGGTCTGGTGGTCGCCCGGCGACGCGGGCTGGCGCATCCCGATCATGCCCGGCGGCTTCACCGTCGGCTCGGTGCTCCTGGTCAACCTCGTCGCGGCGCACGTCTACCGCTTCAAATGGACGTGGAAGAAATCCGGCATCTGGCTCGTCCACGTCGGGATCATCCTCCTCCTGCTCGGCGAGCTCTTCACCGCGCTGCTCTCGCGGGAGAGCGCGATGCGCCTGACCGAGGGCGACACGAAGTCGTGGTCCGAGGCCTACCGGGGGACCGAGCTCGCGATCATCGACCACTCGGGCGGGGCCGAGGACCGGGTGCTCGCCGTCGCCGAGCACGGCCTTGTCACCGGAAACAGGATACAACATCCGGCGATGCCCTTCCGGATCGAGGTGAAGGGTTTCTTCCCGAACAGCCGCATCTACCGCCGGGGCGAGGCCACCGCGGGTTTCCCCGCCCCGCTCGCGACGGTCGGGATCGGGACCGGTCTGACCGCCCAGGAGGCGCCGCGCACGACCGCACCGAACGAGCGCGACATCTCCGTCGCCTGGGTCGAGCTGGTCGGGACCGACGGCCCGCTCGGCACGTGGATGGTGAGCAACGTGCTCCAGGAGGCGCAGCCGTTCACCCACGCCGGCCGC
>DAIPIQ010000023.1:0-29172 GCA_036770745.1 Opitutaceae bacterium
CGCGGTGGCGGCCGGAGTTTTTCCCGCGCGAGTTGATCGCGACCGAGATCGCGGGCTTCCGCGCCGGTCAAGCGGGTGGTGCGCCTGGATCTCTCGCGGCCGCTCGTCGACCTGCGGGAGGGGGTCGACGCCGACTCCGTGCTGCTGATCCTGGAGTGGCGGGGTCGTCCGCTCGGGCAGGTGACGATCGCCTCGGGCCGCGGCGTCGTGCCGCGCCCCCGGCTCGCGCGCGAGATCGCCCACGAGTGTTGGGCGTCGTTGCTCGCGCCGGGCTCCGACCTCCCCCCGGAGTTCGGCTGGTACCGGTTCTTCAGTGAAACCGCCGCCGTGCTCGGGGCCGGGAGCGACGCCGTCGTGCCGCTCGCTCCCGAGGTGGGCGCGTCGATCGTCATCGCGACACGCGACCGCCCCGAGGATCTGGCGCGTTGTCTCGCCTCGCTCGCCGCGCTCGAGACGCCGCGCGCCGTCGAGATCATCGTGGTGGACAACCATCCGGGTTCCGGACTCACCCGTCCGGTCGTGGAGCGTTTCCCCGGGGTCGTGCTCCTGGAGGAACCGAGGCCCGGTCTCTCCTACGCGCGCAATGCCGGGATCGCCGCGGCGCGCGGGGCCGTGCTCGTCTGCACCGACGACGACGTGACCGTGCCGCCCTCGTGGCTGGAGGACCTGCTCGCGCCGTTCGCCCGGCCCGACGTCCTGGCGGTCACGGGCAACGTGCTGCCGGCGAAACTGGAGACCGAGGCGGAGCGCCGTTTCGAGGAGTACGGCGGCCTCGGTCGCGGGGCGAAGCCGCGGGAGTTCGGGCCCGAGTGGTTCCACGGACACCGCCGCCGGGCGGCCCCGACGTGGGACATCGGGGCGACGGCCAACGCGGCCTTCCGCGCGGAGGTCTTCGAGCGCGCCGACATGGGCGCGATGGACGAGGCCCTCGGCGCCGGTTCGCCGACGGGTTGCAGCGAGGACACGCTCGTCTTCTACCGCATCCTGCTCGCCGAGGGGACGATCGTCTACGAACCTCGGGCGATGGTCTGGCACCACCACCGGGCGACCGATGCGGCCCTTGCGCGGCAGCTCTACAACTACAGCAAGGGCCATGTCGCCTACCACCTGCGCACCTGGAGCGCGCACCGCGACGGTCGCGCGCTCGTGCGGCTCGGGGTGGAGTTGCCGGGACTCTTCCTGAAGCGCGCATGGTGGCGGGTGCGCGGGCGTTCCGATTATCCGTGGCGCCTGCTCCGGGCCGAGGTGGCGGGCACGCTCGCCGGGCCGTGGGCGCTGTGGCGGGCGATCCGCCGCGCGCGTCGGCTCGGGCCGGGTGCGCGGCGTCGGGCGACCGCGGCGGAATCCGGAGGCGGCGCGTGATGGGCGCCGATCCCGCGCGCCGGCGGCTCGCGCACGCGTGGGACGTCCTCGTCGTGCTCGTCGATCGCGACCTCAAGCTCCTCTACAAGCGTTCGGCGCTCGGGGTGGCGTGGGCGCTGGTCAATCCGCTCCTGCAGTTGTTGATCCTCGGGCTGGTCTTTCGCCGCGTCCTCGGCGTGCGGGTGGAGCACTACGCGGCCTACGCGTTCCTCGGGATCCTCGTGTGGGGTTGGTTCCAGGGCGCGCTCGTGCAGAGCGCGGGCTTGATCACGGGCAGCCGCACGCTCGTGCGCCAGCCGGGGTTTCCGCTCGCGCTGCTCCCGTTCGTCACGGTCGGGGTGCGTTTCTTCCACTTCGCGGTCGCGCTCCCGATCCTCCTCGGGCTGCTCGCGTGGGAGGGCCTCGCTCCGTCGCCCGCGTGGTGCGCGCTTCCGCTGCTCGCCGCGGTCCAGTTCGCCCTGACCGCCGGCCTCGCCTATCCGCTGGCCGCGCTCAACGTCACCCTGCGCGACACCCAGCACGTCATCGGCGTGCTCCTGCAACTGATGATGTACGTGACGCCCGTCTTCTACTCGATCGAGGCGGTGCCGGCCTCGCTCCGGCCGTGGTTCTCCCTCAACCCCATGGTCCCGCTCCTCGAGGCGTGGCGCGCGGTCCTGCTCCGCGGTCAATGGCCCGACGCGGGGGCGCTCCTCGCGCTCGCGGCGCTCGCGGCGGCGCTGGTCGCGCTCGGGCGCGTGGTTTTCGCGCGGCAGGCGCACCGCTTCGTGGAGGAGTTGTGAACGACGCGCGCATCATCGCCCGCGGGCTCGGCAAGGAATACCGGCGCGCGCCCCGGCCCGGGGCGAACTCGTTGCGCGGTCTCTTCACCCGCGCGCGGGAGCGCGGCGACGACACGCGCTTCCGCGCCCTGAGCGAGGTTTCGTTCTCGGTCGGTCCGGGTGAGATGCTCGGGATCGTCGGGGCGAACGGCGCCGGCAAGTCCACCCTCCTCCTGCTCCTCGGCGGCGTCGCCCGGCCGACGGAGGGGACGGTCGAACTGCGGGGGCGGATCGGGGCGCTGCTCGATCTCGGCGGCGGTTTCCAGGGCGACCTCACCGGCCGGGAGAACGCCCGGCTCGCCGGCGTCGTCGCCGGGCTCACCCGCGCGGAGGTGCGCGAGCGGATGGACGCGATCGTGGCGTTCGCCGGGCTGGAGGCCTTCATCGATCAGCCGCTGCGCACCTACAGCACCGGGATGACGATGCGGCTGGCCTTCTCGGTCGCGGTGCACACGGAGCCGGAGGTCCTGCTCGTCGACGAGTTCCTCTCCGTGGGCGACCTGGCCTTTCAGGCGCGGTGTCTCGCCCGGATCGCGGAGCTGCGGCGGGGGGGCTGCTGCGTCGTGCTCGTCTCGCACAGCATGGACCAGGTGCGCCAGACGTGCGACCGCGCGCTCTGGTTGAAGGCGGGCCGGGTGGTGGTGTTCGACGAGGCGAAGGCCGTGGCCGGGGCCTACGAGGCCGCGATGCGCGCGGAGACCCTCGCGCGCACCCCGGAGGCGCCTCCGCGCACGCTCGACGACGGGCGCGTGCTCCGGCTCCAGGAGAACCGTTTCGGCTCGCTGGAGGTCGAGATCGAGCGGATGGAGCTCGTCCCGGGCGCGACCCTCGTCTCGGGTTCGCCGCTGGTCGTGCGGCTGCGCTGGCGCGCCCGGGCGAGGGTCGCGAGCCCGGTGTTCGTCGTCTCGATCAGCCGCGAGGACGGTACCGTGTGTCTGGATACGAACACGGGCCTCGCCGGCGTGGCCGTGCCCGACCTCGAGGGCGGGGGCGCGATCGACCTGACCCTAGACCGGCTCGAGCTCGGGGCGGGTCGTTACTTCGTCAACGTCGGCGTCTACGAGCCCGGTTGGAGCCACGCCTACGACTACCACTGGCACGTCTACCCGCTCGTCGTCACCGGGGCGGCGACGCACCGCGGGATCCTCGCCCCGCCCTCACGCTGGTCGCTCGGGGCCTGAGGGAAGGCGGAAGTCGCTCCCGGCCCCGCAGGGTGTAATCGAAAGTGGTGGCAACCCGCAGTCGTGGGCCTGGGTTTATCCACGGCTTTTTCGGCTCTCTCAGTCGGAAGCCGGGGATAAACCCCGGCCCACGACCACGACATGCAAGGTCACCCTGGTCGATGCGTCCGAATCGGCCGCGCAGAAGCCCGTCGGTCTTCACCAGAACCGAGGAATGCCACCACTTTTGATTACACCCGCCCCGCACGTTGCGGGCGAAAGAAGTTGAATGCCTCCGGCTTGTCGCGCGTCTGAAGACGGACGTCCGTCCGCCTCGTGAATGCCCTCCGCCGCCTGTCCCTGCTCCTCGCGAGTGTCGTGATCCTCTCCGCCCCGGGGTCCGGTCCGGCGGAGGCGAGTCCGTCGCCGTCCGAGATCGCGTCCACGTGGACCGGGCTCGAGTTCAACGCCCACGCCGGCGGGTCGCGCCTCTTCACGCTGGAGCTCGCCCGCGCGGCTCCCGGGACCGGCGGGCCCGTCCGTGGCCGGGGTGCGGAGGCGGTCGCGGTGTTCGGCGGCACGTGGACGTCGCGCCCTCTCGCCCGGGACAGGAAGGGCCGCCAGGCCCCGCCGATCGTCGAGACCGTCGTGGCGGAGTATTTCGCCGACTCGGGCATCCTCCGCGCGACACGCAAGCCGTCCCAGGGAGGCGGCGGTGTCGAGGTGCTGATCGTGTTCGACGCCGACGTGCGGCGTCTCGCGGGCGTCTTCATTGGTGGAGCGAAGGATCGCACGCCGTTCACGGCGGTCCGTGGCGCGGCGCCGGGTGAGGAGCTGCTCGGGGTGACGGGTCTCGCGCGCGAGCAATGGGCGCCGGAGGCGGGCGCCGACGCCCCCGATCCGGCGAACTGGCGGGAGGCGTATGTCGCGGCGTTGGCCGAAGGCGACTACGGGCGCGCCCGCGCCCTCCTCGCGCATCAGGGACGGCCCGCGGCGGCGGGCGCCGGCGCATCCGCGGCTGCCGCCCGCGATCCCGCGGCGGAGATCGCGGCGCTGCAGGTGGACCTGCAGGAGGCCGCCGGACGCGGCGACGTCGAAGCGATCAAGCGCCTGCAACAGCGGATGCGCGAGCTGCGCACCCTGGCGGCGGATCGGCGCCGCGCCGGGGCCGCGCCGCAGTCCTCCGCGTCGGGCTGCCCGGAGCACCTCGTCGCCTGGGCCGCTCAACTGGACGCCAACGGCGGCTCCGTCGCGCACTTCGAGGGCGACAACCACCTCGCGAACCTCTTCCGGCCCCGGCTTTTCACCCCGTTCTTCGGCAAGCCGTTCGCCGCGTTGTCCCCGAGCGAGCGCGCGGGCATCGCCGGCGAGCTGCAACGCGGGTGCCTCGGGAACGGCACACCGCTGGGGGGCGGGAGCGCGATCGGCGCGATGATCAGCGCGTTTCAGGACGCCCCGGGCTACAACGCCGCGCAGGCCGGTCTCGGCGGTCTTGCGCTGGAGATCATCGCGGACTGGAACCTGCGCTCCGTGCGCGCCCTCGGCGGGGAAGAGGACGCGGGGCGGGTGGAGGACTTCGAGAACAAGAGCCGGTGGTTGATCGCGAGCCTCTTCGCGCTCGAACGCAAGGAGACGCGCCTTCAACTCGCGGCGTTGAAGCTCCGCAACCACGGGCGCCGCCTGTTGGCGGAGACCGGGGCGCTTGCACGGGCCGCCGTCGCCGGCGACGCCGACGCCCTCACGAACCTCGTCGCGCTGCCCCGCCGGGCGGACGCCCTCGCGATCGTCGGGCCCGATCGCGCGCGTTTCGACGAGGCGCATGCGCGGGCGCTGGCCGAAGCGGCGGCCTCGTTCCTCGGTCGCGCCCGCGCGCAGGCGCTCGCCGCGCCGCCCGGCGTGGAACAGCTGCTCCGGAGCCGGCTCTGGCTGGAATCCGAGGGCGAAGCGTTCCTCGCGCTGCGCCTGCTCGGGCATCCGCCGGCGCAGGAGTTTCACCGCGATTTCGTCGCGGCGCGGGCCGCCTCCTACGCCGCCGAGCGGGCCCGGATGGCCCGGGAGATCGCGGCGCTGGACTCGCAGGATGCGCTCGACCGTTATCCCGCCGCGTTTCTGCTGCCCACCGACTTCGAGCAGGCGCCCGCGTGGAGGGAGCTCGAGACGCTGCGGCGGGAACGCGGCGCCGTCTTCGCGAAGAAGGAGTTCCTCGCCCGCACGGGAGACGGCCCGTTCGGTCCCGACCATCCCGGAGCGCGCTACCTGAACGCCCTGTGGAGGAACGACCAGCCGGCGATCGAGGAGATGGATCGTCGCCATCGCGAGGCGTACCTCGGGAGCCTGGCGATGCTGGAGGAGGTCGACCACGCCCCCGACCTGCTCGAGAGGTTCTCCGGCGGGGCGTATTCGGCCGACAAATACCGACGGATGCGGCGTGCGCTGGTCGAGGAGTCGAGCCTCGCGAACCTCCTCCTCGTCCATTTCGCCTTCGAGTTTGAACACGCGTATCCGGCGTGCATGGACCCGCGGCCGGAGGAGTTTCGCGTGCACGTCCGCAACGAATCGATCGTGCGCAACGGCCTTGGGCTGATGGTCGGCACGCTGCCCGCCGGGACCACGACCATCGTCCATCGCGTCAACCAACGCCACGCCGACGCGGTGCGGGATCTCGGGATCGCGGATCCGGGCCGGGGTGTCGTCTTCGAGGCGTTGTTCGGCGGCCATCGCAGTCCGGCGGGTTTCGCCCGGGCCGGCGAGGGTCTGGCTCTGGCGATGCGGCGGCACCCGTGCGACGACGAGGTCATCCGGAGGATCGAGGCCGCTCTGCTGGCGCGCTCGAGCGCCTTCGCCGCGCGCAAACGGGAGATCCGCGCGCGGATCCTCGGCGACGGGTGAGCGTGGCGCCGGCGGACTAGTCGACCACGTAGACCTCGACCAGGCCCACGCCGGTGCGGTCGAGGACGTCGGAGAGGTGCACCGTGTAGACGCCCGGCGGCAGGGTGACGACGAAGGCCGCGTCGCGGCTTCCGCCGGCCAGGGAGAAGGCGCCGACCTGGGCGGCGGCGGCGCTCACGAGGGCGGCGTCGCCGTTTTCGCCCCAGTTGTCGTTGCCGAGGATCAGGAGGTCGGGCGCGCCGTCGGGCTGGCGCCGGTAGACGCGGAGGCGCGGGTCGGGCAGGACGCCGGAGACGTTGAACGTCGTCAGCCCCGGGCCGATCGCGCGCAGGAGCAGGCGCTTCGGGCCCTCGGCGGAGACGACGAACCCGGGGATCATGATCTCGCCGCCGGCGCCGACGAAGCCGCGGTTGGCGATGTTGACGAGCCGGGCCCCATCGGTCGCGGCGCCGGCGTCGTAGAGCTCGACCATGCTCACGCCCGTGCCGTCGCCGGCCCCCGAGGTCACGACGGTGTAGACGCCGGCCTCGAGCTCGAGGAGGAGGGCGGCGTCCTTGCCGCCGGCGGTCAGCGGGAAGGCCCCGACGCGGGCGGCCTCGGCGGCGATGAGCGCGGGATCGGCGGCGAGGCCCCAATCGTCGTTGGTCGCGAGGTCGACGGAGCCGCCGCCTTCGCGGCGCTTGAGCATCATGCGGGGATCGGCGAGCACGCCGGGCACGCCGAACCTGCCGAGCTCGGGGCCGACCGCACGGATGAGGACGCGGCGGCGCCCGGGGCCGTCGATGACGAAGCCGGGGATGAGGGCCTGGTCGCCGGTGCGGGCGAGGGCGCGGGTGGAGAGGTTGAGCACGCGGGCCTGCGGCGCGCCGGCGGTGTCGACCGTGACCGTGGCGGAGGCGGAAGCCGAGCCGCCGTCGCCCTCGAAGACGGCGGTGTAGACGCCGGCGTGCCAGGCCTGGGCGTTGGCGACGTGGAGGGTCGCCGAGGTGGCGCCGGGGATGGCGACGCCGTCGCGCAGCCAGCGCACGCGCTGGGGCGCGGGACCCGCGGCCGCGGCGGAGAGGGTGAAGCCGCCGCCGGCCGCGAGGCTTTGCGCGAGCGGGGCCGAGGTGACGACCGGGGCGGGCGGGGCGGGGCGGAGGCGGACGAGTCCGCCCGAGGTGAACCGGCCGATTCGTATCCACTCTCCGGCGACGAGGATGTCGCCGTCGGCGAGGACGCGCATCGCGTGGATCCCGTGCTCGGAGTGCGGGGCCTCGGCCGGGGGCGTCCAGAACGACGGATCGCGCGAGCCGTCGGCCCGGGCCCGGGCGATGAAGCCGGCGGGCTCGCCGGAGAAGTTGTCGAAGAGACCGGCGAGGAGCACCCGGCCGTCGGGCAGGGTGTGGAGGGCGCGCACGACTTCCTGCGGGGCCGCGCGCAAGGCGGGGCCTCCCGAGGTGACGCTCGCGGGGTCGCGGGAGCCGTCGGCGCGGATCCGGAGGAGGTTGCGCGCCATCGAGGACGACTGGAACGCGCCCCCGAGCCAGAAGCCGCCGTCGCCCGCGGGCTCGATCGCGCGGATCATCGCGCTGGAGGGCAGCGACGAGGCGACGGGCTGGGCGAGCAGCGCGCCGGTGGCGGAGAAACCGGCGAAGCCGTTGCGTGGGCTGCCGGTGACGTTGGAGAACCCCCCGCCGGCGAGGAGGTGGTCGGAGCCGAGGAGGGCCAGGTCGTAGACATGTTGAAGGGACTCCGCTCCCTGGGCGCGGAAACCCGCATCGTATTCGTCGGCGCGGTCGAACCGCACCAGCCCGCTGTGGGAGACACCTCCGATGTTCAAGTTGAACGACCCGCCCATGACCACGCGACCACGTTGATCGGTGCGCAGGGTTTCGACCGGGCCGGCCAAGCTTTGCGGATACGAGCGAAGCAGCACACCGTCGCGGCCGAGGTGGGCGACCCGGTGTGTCGTCGTCGTGCCGATCTGGCTGAACTCGCCGCCGATCGCGAGGGAGCCGTCGGGCAGGAGGGCGAGCGCCCGCACGGCCTGATTGACGGTTCCGACGCGGAACTCCGGATCAGGCGAGCCGTCCGCGCGGATGCGGGCGACGTTGCTCGTGGCGACGTCGTCCACGAAGTCGAAACGGCCGCCGACGTAGTGGGCGCCGCCGCCGGCGGACTCGATCGCGCGGACCACGCCGGCGAGGCGGAGGCGGGGCTTGAAGGCGGGGTCGAGCGCCCCGTTCGAGGCGATGCGGATGAGGTTCTCCGCGGGCGGGGCGAGGCGCGGCATTCGACCTCCGCAGATGATCGAACCGTCGGGCAGGGGGAGGATCGCGCTGAAGAACTCGCCAGAGACGCCCGGGGACACCTGGATGCCCATGTTTCGGATCAGGCTTCCGTCCAGACTGTGGAGCGAGGCGAGGAGGAGCGGTGACGACGGGCTGGCGTTCCACACGGCCATCAGCGAACCGTTGATCGAGAAGCGCCGGGTTCTGATTGCTCCGGAGGTCAGCGCGGGGAAGCCGGAGTCGATCGAGCCGTCGCGTTCGAGGCGGCGGATCACGCCGTCGGGGGTCGTGACGAGGAGTTTGCCGTCGGCGAGGGCATGGAGCGCATTGGGGATGTCGCCCGGCGTGGCGAGCGGCAGCGCCTCGATCCACGTGCCGTCCGAGGCGATCCGGACGATTCCGTTGTGCAGTGGACGGCCGGTCGCCGCGAGGTTCGATCCGGAGATCACGAGCGTGCCGGCAGGTTCGAGGGCGACTGCCACCTCCGAGGCGAGATAGAGGGAGAACCGCGGATCGAGCCTGCCGTCGGGTTGAAGGCGGGCAAGGTTGCGCTGGGATCCCTGCGTCAGGAGGAAATTCCCCGAGACGTAGCAGCCGCCGTCCGGGGCCGGGAGGATCCGCTTCACGGAATCGAACATCCCCGTGTCGGGAGTGTAGCCGGGGTCGATCGAACCGTCGGGGAGCAGCCGGAGGATTCCGGCGCGCCTGGAGGGAGATATCGTGATCGGAGCGTAGGCGAGCAGGACCTTGCCATCGGCCTGGACAGCGACGGCGGTGGGAACGAAGGCGGCGAGCGGCGAGGTATCGAACGACCCGTCGAGCGTCCCGTCGTTGTGGAAGCGGGCGATTCCGTTGCGCGCTTCTCCATTGGCGGATTGGAAGGTGCCGAGCACATAGAACCCGCGGCCGTCGGGGGCGGCGACGAGGTCGTCGACGGAGCCGCCGCGCACCTCGAAGCGCGGGAGGCGGGTCGGATCCGGGCTCAGGCGGTCGTGGTGGGCGGTCGGGAGCACGCGCACCCGATGCGGGTCGTGTGGGATCGTGCCCTCGGCGTCGGTGACGAGCAGGTCGTAGAAGCCGTCATGCGCCTCGGTGAGCGGCTGGAGCACGAGCTCGCGCGCGGTCGCGCCGGGGATGGGGACGCCGTTGAAGCGCCACTGGTAGGCGGGCACGGGGCCGGCGGGGGCCGGGACGGAGAGGGCGAGGCGGCCGCCCGCGACGGTGCCGCCGCCCGGGCCGTCGGCGACCGTCTGGAGGAGAGGCGTGACGAGGTGGAGGTTGGCGGCGTTCGAGGTGAGCGAGGTCGCGAGGTCGGTGAGGACGCAGCGGAAGTCCGAGCCGGCCCAGGCCGATGAGACCGCGGCGATGGTGAGTTGCGCACCGGCGGCGCCGGTGACTCCCGGGCCGTCGGC
Source organism: Opitutaceae bacterium (assembly GCA_036770745.1). GTDB lineage: Bacteria > Verrucomicrobiota > Verrucomicrobiia > Opitutales > Opitutaceae > DAIPIQ01. The sequence continues at coordinate 9,918 of DAIPIQ010000023.1, forward strand.
GAGGGTTTCCCACGCCGTCTGTCCGAAGCGCCGGCGCTCCCAGCGGTGGGTGATCGCGCCCTCGCCGGTGGCGGCGACGAGGAAGGTCGCCGTCGCTCCCGCCGAGGCCTCGGTGGAGAAAGGCTGCGTCTGCACCACCAGCGGGCGCGGACGCACGGTCAGGATGGCTTCGGGGGAGAGGACGTCGGGCGTGATTCCGCCGTTGGAGAGCAGGCTGCGGTAGGCCGTGCCGTTGAGCGCGTAGGTGGTGCGGACACGCAAGTCCCTGGTCGCCGTGCCGGAGTAGGTCTGTCCGTCGCTCAGGTCGGCCCAGACGGCGCTTCCCGGCGGGCGCGCCTGCCAGCGATACACGATCAGGCCGGTGCCCGACGCCGACAGGAAGAAGAAGGCCTCGCTGCCGCTGTCGACCGTCCGGCTGTCCGGTCCGGAGGTCACCCGGATCGGGAAGACCTGCACGCGCAACTGGACCGGGCTGGAGGTGGCCGTGCCGGCGCTGTCGTTGGAGACGACGCAGCGGAAGCGGTCCCCGTCCATCGAAGGAGGCGGAGTGCGGAGGAACAGGTTGGCGAGGAAGGCGCCGGTGAAGACCGTGTCGTCCTGCAGGTCCAACCAGTCGGTCGTGCCCACCGGCTGCCGCTGCCACCGGTAGCGGGCGGGGGTGGGGGAGTCGACACCGACGGAGATGTTGGCGGAGGAGGGAAAGCCGATCGTGACGACCCCCGTGGTCCCCCCGGTGATCAGCGGCGCGCCCGAGCCCGGGAGGAGCGCCATCGTGTGGTCCTCGCCGACCGCGATCGCGTCGGCCGGCGGGAGGCCGCGGGGAAGGGTGACCTGATCGCGGGAGTCGTCGCCCCAGGCGACGATCGTGCCGTCGGTGCGCAAGGCCGCGGAGTGGCTCAGGCCGGCGCCGATCTGCTTCACGGCATCGAGACCGGGCGGGACGTCCGTCTGGCCGGCGGTGTTGGAACCCCAGGCGACGACCGTGCCGTCGGCGCGGAGGGCGAGGCCATGTCCCCAACCGGCGGATACGGCGGTGATGCCGGCGAGGCCGGGCGGGAGGAGGTGGGCGTTGACGCCGAGGTGGCGCACCGTGCCGTCGGCCAAGAGGAGGAGGGTCATGTCGCGGCCGGCGGAGACGGCCTCGACGGGGCCGAGGTCGGGGGGCAGGGAGATCTGCTCGCGGTCGTTCGCGCCCCAGGCCGCGAGGGTGCCGTCGTGCCGGAGGGCGAGGGCCTGGGTGCCGCCGAGGGCGAGTTGTTTCACGTTGTTCAGGCCGGGCGGCGGCGTGGTCTGCCCGAAGCGGGTGTCGCCCCAGATCACGACCGCGCCGTCGGTGCGGACGACGCCGCTGACGTCGCCACCGGCGGCGATGGAGGCGATCGTGCCGCCGATGAACGGCAGGTTCGTCTCGCCGAACGTGTTGTCGCCCCAGGTGCGGAGCGTGCGGTTGCGCAGGAGGGCGAGGCCGTGCTCGTCGCCCGCGGCGATGGCGACGGCGTCGAGGAGACCGAAGGGGACGGGCGTCGATTCCGGGTCGCCCCAATGGGCGACGAGGTTGCGCGGGGCGCGGGTGAGCTCGACCTCGAGGTCGAGGTGCTCCGTCGGGGCGGCGCCACCGGCGGCGACCGTGCGGATCACGACCCCGTGCTGGGGATCGCGAATCTCGGCCCCGACCACGAGGGCGGCGTCCTCGGTGTTGAATTGGGGGGTCGCGGTGTCGAGGAGGAGGCTCTGGCGGTTGCTGGAGAAGCCCCACAACACGTAGGCGCCGGCGCCGAGGGTGGCGTTCTCGGGGAAGTTCCGGCGGTGCCCGATCCAGTAGCTGCGGGAGCCGTCGCGGAAGAGGTTGATCGCGAGCGGCTGATTCGTCGGCGCAGCGGCCGAGTCGAAACGGTGGATGCGGTGAGAGCCGGTGGCGGTCGGCGTGAGGACGGCGGAGTCGGGCAGCCAGCCGAGGCGGTTCTTGAACCAGGGATTGAAGTGGTGGCGCTCGTCCTGGGCGAAGGACGTGCCGCCCATGATGTCGAAGTCGTCGCCGTATTCGATGCTGGATCCGGTGGCGATGGCCGAGGAGGAGGAGAAGCTGCGCCAGAGGTTGGCGTGGCGGAGGCCGTAGTTGTGGCCGAGCTCGTGGGCGACGACGACGAAGTTGAAGGTGCCGTTGAGCAGCGTGCGCGATCCGCCGACGGTCGCGATCCCCGCGAAGTTGAAAAGCGATCCCGGGATCGCCGCCGGCCCGATGTAGCTGAAGACGACCACGACCACGTCGAAGCCGGCGGGGTTGAGCGCGGCGGCGGCGGCCTTGGCGTCCTCGTGCAGCACCGTGGGCCCCGCGGTCCGCGAGTATACCTCGGCCGTCTTGGGAAGGCGAACGACCGACGGGCTCACCGTCGTGGAGAGCGTGGCGCGGGTGTAGCTCGTGTTCTGGATGAACGGGCGCACGCGGGTGTTCATCGTGTTCGTCGCCGTGCCGGCGGTGATCGGCACGTTGGTGGTGCGCTCGACCGGCTCGCCCGGCCGGTCGGGGAAATCGACGCGCAGGACGAGGACGGTCTTCGTGCCGGTCGTCCACGGGGTCGGCGGCGCCGCTTCGTAGGACGCGCCGGCTTCGGGCGGGACGAACTCCGGCACGCGCGGCCCGGGGTGCGCCTCCAGCGCCTCGACCCGGCGCACGAGCGTGGCGAGCAGGGCGGGATCGGAAAGCAGCCAGAGGCGGCCGTGAAACTCGACCACGCGCGGCGCGTCGAGGTTGGCGGGCGCGCCGACCGCGGGCGCGTCGACCGGCGTGCCGAGCACCGGACAGACCGCGGCGACGGGTCTCGCGACGGGCTCGCCGGGATCGAGCACGCGCACTGATCCGGCATGGAGGGCGAGCGCCCGGTCGAGGGCGACGCCCCAGAGCGAGGCTCCGTCTTTCGAGAGTTGTCCGCGCCGCCGCCCGAAGGTGTGCGGCTCGTAGGTGCGGCCGCCGAGCAGGACCTCGCGGAACTCCTCGCGCGTGTCGGTGGGCTCGCCCTCGACCGGCGGCTCCACGGGCCAGACCGCCACGTCGCCCCGACCGCTCACCCGCTCCTCCAGAAGCGCGCGCACCTCGGCGGGCAGCAAGGCGCGCACCGCGGCCGGCACGCTGACCTCGAGGGCGGTGCGCGGATCGCGCACGATCAGGTCGCGCATCGACTCGCGACGCGCGGACGCGAGCACGACCCCCTCGGGCACGAGAGCGGCCCGGGCCGCTTCGTCGGCCGCGAGGAAACGCATCGACCATTCGTGGAAGGCGGCGTGCCCGGGCGGGAGCGGATCGTCCCAACGGGAGCCGAGGGAGAAGCGGTCGAAGGCGGATTGAAACGCCTCCGATGGTCGCGGGGTCGAGCGCGCCACCGCGGGGATCCGCGCGAGGGTCGGCGCTTCGCCGGTCGTCGCTGTTTCCGTCGAGGGCCGGTCCACCTCGGCGGCACCGCGCGGAGTCTCGCGGTTTCCGAGGAACATCCATGTGCCGAGGGCGAGGAGCGCGAGGACTCCGGCGATCGAGGCGAGGCGGCGCGGGGTAGGCTGCATAGGGCGACGGTCGCTTGGGCCGTCGGGAAAAGGCAGGAGGAAACGCACGCGCCGGGCAAGGCGTTGCGCCGGGCTCACCGTGCGATCGGGAAAAGCCTTAGGCGATCCTACCGGCCGGCGCCGGGTCGGCGGAGAGGTCGGCCGTTCCTTCTTCGCTTGGAGCGGCGGTTTTCCAACCGCCTGGTGGGCGTCGGACCCGGCGACGAGCACGTCGCCGCTCCGCGCCGGCGTCGCGGGCCGGCGCAACCGCGGATCAGGTCCGCACTTGCCGTGCCCCGACCGATCGCGCGTGCTGCCCGCGTGGTCGCCGGATGGCGACGTCGATGTCCGGCTTCGCCCTCACGCCCCTGGATTTCCTGCTCGTCGCGCTCGGCGGATTCGCCGCGGGCTTCATTGATGCGATCGCGGGAGGCGGGGGGATGATCAGCATGCCGCTGCTGCTTTCGCTCGGTCTGCCGCCGCACCTGGCGCTCGGAACGAACAAGCTCCAGTCGGCCCTCGGCACGACCTTCGCCGCGCTCCATTACGCACGGCGCGGACTCGTCGAGCGCGGCGGGCTCGGCGTCGGGCTCGCGACCACGGGCGCGGCGGCGTTCGTCGGGGCCTGGGCGGTCTCGCGGCTCGACGGCGGATTTCTCGTGCGCCTGATCCCCTGGCTGCTCGCGGGGATCTTCGTCTACGTGCTGGTCTCGCCGCGGCTGGGCGGAGTACGCCGCGCGGCGCGGGTCGGTCCCGTCGTGTTTCACCTGGGAGGGGGACTCGTCCTGGGATTCTACGATGGATTCTTCGGGCCGGGCACGGGCTCGTTCTGGACGATCGGTTACGTCGTGCTGCTCGGGCTCGCGCTTCCGCAGGCGACCGCCAACACCAAGCTCATGAACCTCACGAGCAACCTCGCCTCGCTCGCGTGGTTCGCGCCGCTCGGCGCGGTCGCCTGGGGGCTCGGTCTCGTGATGGGCGTCGCCAACATCGCCGGCGCCCTCGTCGGCTCGACGATCGCGATCCGGCGCGGGGCCGGCTTCATCCGCAGCTTCGTGCTCCTCGTGGTCGGTGCGACGATCGCGCGGCTCGTCTGGCGGGCGATGACGGGATAGGTCGCGGCCCGCGTCGGTGGGCGGGCGCGGGCGACCCCGGGGTTTCTCCGATTTCCGCATCGAGGGCGCTTTACGGCTTCTCCCCGGGAGGGGGCGCGGGTTGGCTCGCGTCATGGGATTCTGGAGACAAAACGTCGCGACGCCAAATCGGCCGCCTCGTTCTCCCCGTTTCCCCTCGGGCCTTGGGATTCTCGGAGTTTGGGGCGCGCTGGCGGGGCCCGTCGCGTGCGAAGCGGCGGTCTCGGTGGCGCGGCTCTTCCGCGACGGGATGGTGCTGCAGCGGGACGTCGAGGTCCCCGTCTGGGGATGGGCCGCGGACGGCGAGGCGGTCACCGTCTCGATCCAGGGGCACTCCGTCGCGACGGTGGCCGCGGCGGGGCGCTGGCAGGTGCGGCTCCCGCCGCTCGCGGTCGGCGGCCCGCATGCGATGATCGTGAGCGGCACGAACACCCTGACGTTCACCAACGTGCTCGTGGGCGAGGTGTGGATCTCGTGCGGCCAGTCCAACATGATGATGGCGCTGAACAACACCGAGGGCGCGGCGGACTTCATCGCCGACAGCGTGAACCACCCGCAGGTGCGCCAGTTCCATGTCGTCGCGGCGCCGACGGCGGGGCAGGACGTCGGGGGCTCGTGGGTCACCGCCGGCCCGGCGACGGTCGGGAACTTCTCGGCGGTGGGCTACCACTTCGCGCGGTCGCTCAACGCCCGTCTCGGCGTCCCGATCGGCATGATCAACGCGGTCGAGATCGTGCCCGCGGAGTCGTGGGTCGATGCGCAGGGGCTCCAGGCCGATCCCTACCTGGCCTACCTCGTCTCGAGCTGGAGCGGCACGCGGATGTACCAGCGGATGATCGCGCCGCTCCAACCGTATGCGATCCGCGGGGCGATCTTCTACCAGGGGGAGTACAACGCCGACCGCGGGCGCGAGTACCGACGCCTCCTGCCCGCGCTGATCGGCTCGTGGCGGCGGACGTGGGGCCAGGGGGATTTCCCGTTCCTCATCACCCAGCTCTCGGCGTTCCTCCAGTACGTCGGAGCGGGCGATCCCCTGCTCGACATGCCGCCGGAGGTGCTCGCGGCAATCTCCGCCTCCGGCGGGGAGAGCGCGTGGGCGGAACTGCGCGAGGCGCAGGCGATGACCGCGGACGCGGTCGCGAACACGGCGCTCGCGGTCACGATCGACGTGGGCGACCCGTTCGACATCCACCCGCGGCGGAAACAACCGGTGGGCGAGCGCCTCGCCCTCGCGGCGCGGTCGCGGGCCTACGGGGAGGCGCTTGTCCATGCCGGTCCGCGGCCGGTCTCGCTGGCGGTCGACGGCGACGCGCTGGTGCTCGGGTTCACCTCGACCGGCGGCGGGCTCGTCGCGGCCGGCGGCGGGCCGCTCACGGGGTTTCAGATCAGCCGCCGCGACGGCACGTTGTTCGAGGCCTCGGCGCAGATCCTCGGCGACACCGTGCGGCTCACCAGCGACGAGGTGCCGGAGCCGCTCGGGGTGCGCTACGGCTGGGCGAACTTCCCCCATTGCAACCTCGCGGGCGGCACGGGTCTGCCGGCCTCGCCGTTCCGCGCCCTGCTCCCGGATCGCGCGGTCGCCGCCGATGTCTCGAGCTTCCCGCTGAAGGCGCCCGGCTTCGAGACCGCCGGGTGGGAACTCGACGGCGGTGCCTCGCTCGTGACCGCCCCGATCTCCGAGGGCGCCCGGGCCCTGGATCTCCCGGTCGGGCAGTCGGCGAAGCACGACGACGCGCTCCCCGCGACGATCACGCGCTACGATTGGAACAGCGACCCGCTGCGGCCGGCGACCTTCCGCCCGGGCTACGTCGTCGGCTACTCGGTGGATCTCGCGGCGTCCGCCGGCGCGGGTCGGCAGTCGCTCTACCTTCGCCTCTGCGCCCATTCGAACTCGACCGGCTTCGGCTACTGGGGCGGCGTGCCCGAGGTGGCGACGGCGGGCACGGCCTTCTCCACGCGCCACGTCGCGGCGGTGCTGCAACCGGTCTTCGACATCGACGGTCGCACCGGCGCCGGCGCGGGCGTCTTCCTCTGGAACAACTCGCCGTCGGGACCGCACCGGCTCTTCGTCGACGCCTTCTCCCACGTCCACCTGCTCAAGCCCAGGCTGGGCCTGAGCGATGCCGGACCGATCGTGCTCGCGCCGGCCCCGCCGGGCGTCGCCGTGCTTTCGGAGACCCGCAGCCTCTTCAACGCCCAGGGCCTGACGTATCCGAATCTTCGCGACGATGGCCACGCCCCGTCGCCGGTCGCGACGATCCTGCACGGCGTCGCCCGGCTCGTTCCCGCCCCGCAGTGGGGCGTCGAGCACGTCTGGGGTGCGACCGACCAGACCGGCGCGACGATCCTCGGGCCCGATGCGGCGCGCTTCGAGTTCGCCGCCGGCTCGCCCGGCGCCACCCCGCGCGAGCTCCGGCTGATCGGCCCCGACGGCGTGGGCGGGCTCAGGGGCGGTCCCGCGCCCGAATCCGAACCGCTCCGGATCCGCTTCCTCGGCGCGCCGGAGCCGGGGGCCTACGCGGCCTTCGTCCGGATCGTCACCCAGGCGTCGAACCTCGGCGTGGTCTCCCTCGGAGGCGCGGAGGAACCGCCCGAGCACTTCTTCTACCTCGACCTGCCGGTCACCGCCACCGTGCATCCGACCTTTGAATACTGGCTCGGAGGCCTCCTCACTCCCGCGCAGCTCGCCGATCCGGCGGTCGCCGACCTCCTGAGCGACCCCGATGGCGACGGCGCGCTCAACCTGATCGAGTACGCCCTCGGCGGACTTCCCCTTGATCCGGCCTCGACGGGGCGGCCGGAGCCGGAGCTCTTCGAGCACGCCGGGGAGACGCGCCTGCGCGTGACGTTCCTGCGGCGCGGCGATCCGCGGCTCGTCTATTCCGTGTGGGCGACCTCCGACCTCGCGGACTGGGGCGGTGCTCCGATCTGGTCATCGACCGGCGCGGCCAACCTCGCCGGACCGGTCACCGTGACCGACGTGACGGTGGTCGCGGACGGATCGCCCCGCTTCCTCCAGGTGCGGGTCGACCTGCCGTGAACCGAGGCCGCGGCCGCAACGATGCGGTTGGAAGGTGGACGCCGGCCTCCGGGCGGCGTTTCCCGCCGGCGGGAGAGGCACGACGCGGTCCAGAGGCCCGCGTCCACCTTACCGGGACGGACCTTTCGCTCGCAGGCGCGGTTCCCACCGCATGTCCGCGGCCTCAGGCCGGGGCGCGCGGGGCGGGACGGTAGCCTTCGATCCGGGGCGTGAACTTGAAACGCTCCATCCGCGCCACGACCTCCGCCTGGGCGGCCGTCGACATCGGCTCGAAGGCGCGGACGATGCCGACGTTTTCCGAGACCTGCTCGAGCCGGTCCATCCCGCTGACGAGCGTGGCGATCGGCTGGGAGAGGGCGAAGGTCAGGGCCTCGCGCATCGAGAGGTGGTTCGGGATGATCGGATCGGCGATGGCGATGCGGTCGGTGTTGGCCGCGAAGAAGCGCCCGTGGGCGATCGTCTTCATCGCGAACACGGCGTAGCCGCGCGCGACGAGGTCGGGCACGAGTTCCTTGACGAAGCTGTCGGGCTTGGCCGCGTCGAGCGGGTTGACCGGGACCTGCACCGCGACGAACGGATCCGCGTCGGCGACGCGCTCCATCAGGCGGCGGTGCGCATCCGTCCGGGTGTGGCCGCTGAAGCCGAGGTGGCGGACGAGGCCGCGCTCCCGCGCCTCCAGCATCACCTCGAGCACGCCGGCCTCGAGGCGGGCGTCGACATCCTCGGGCGAGCGCACCTCGTGCATCATCCAGAGGTCGAGGTGGTCGGTGCGCATCCGCCGCAACGAGTCCTCGAGGTGCTCGCGCATCCCGGCGGCGTCGACGGCCTTCGACTTCGTGTAGATGAAGACGTGGTCGCGGTACTTCGGCACGAGGTACCGGCCGAAGAGCTCCTCCGAGCGGCCGCCCCCATAGGCCCAGGCCGTGTCGAAGGTGCGCACGCCGAGCTCGAGCGACTTTTCGAGGATCGCCTGCGCGTCCGCATCGGGCTGCACGCGGGCGACGTGGGCGCCGCCGAGGCAGAACATCGTGACCTGCTCGCCGGTGCGGCCGAGCGGTCGCGTCGGGAGGATCGGGCCGAGCTTGTCCGAGCCGCCGGTGGCGATCGGGGCGGCGAGGCCGGTGCGTGAAGCGAGGGCAAGCCCGGCCCCGGCGCCGACGTGTTTGAGGAATTCGCGACGGGTGTTCATGGGGCGGTTTCTCCGGAGGCGGAGGTTGGGGGCTCCGGACCGCGGGGACAACCGCGATCGTCGTCGCCCGCGGCGGTCGTGAACGCCGCGCGCTCCAGTCGGAACACGAGGCAGTCGTCGGCGCCGAAGCGCCGGTGCTCGACGAAGCGGAAGCCGAGGCGCTCGTAGAAGCGGTGGGCGCGGATGTTCGAGGCGAGGGGATCGATCACGATCGCGTCCACCACCGGATCGGCGAAGCAGCGGGCGAGGGCGAGGTGCATCATCGCGGTCCCGTGGCCGCGCCCGAGATCGGCGGGCTCGCCGATCCAGATGTCGATCGCGCGCAGGCCCGGCGGCACATCGCCCCAGTAGCGTTCGACGTCGCGCCCCGGGTCGAGGATCTGGAGGAACCCGATCGGCCGGCCGTCGAGCTCCGCGAGGAACGACTCGTGCCCGGCGGGCGGGCGGGCGAGCGAGCGCTCCCAGTCCCAGTCGTCGTTGGGGTCGCTCGCGAGCACGTGCGGCTGCTCGTCCCATCGCCGCAGGAGCGGCGCGTCGGCGGCGGTCGCGGGGCGGAGGCGGAGCATCAGGACCTCCCATCAGGCGTCGCCGAAGACGCGCCGGCGGAAGATGCGCATCTCCAGCGGGATCAGGAGCGCGATGCCGACGAGGCTCAGGCCGGCGGCGGCGCCGAGGCGCCACGAGACGCGGCCCTCCAGGAGGAGGTGGCGCAGGCCCTCGGAGAGGTGGTGGAGCGGGTTGAGCGCGACGATCGCCTCGACGTAGGGCGAGGGCGGCAGCGGGAAGTAGGTGCTGGAGGCGAATCCGATCGGCAGGACCACGAGGAAGAACGGCAGGCTCATGTGATCGATCGACGGCAGCAGCGAGGTGAACCACAGGCCGAGTGCGGCGAACGACAACGCCATGAAGAAGAGCAGCGGCACGACCGCGGGCAGCCACGCCCAGTGCAGCTCGAGCCAGCCGCCCCAACCGAGCCCGAGGAGCAGCAGGCACACCGCGACCGAGTAGGCGGTGGCGAGGGTCGCGGCCCAGAGGGCCTCCCCCCAGACCACGTGCTCGAGCCGCACCTGGGTCGTGAGCTGCCCCTCCCAGGAGCGTTGGAAGTGGAGGCGCACGTAGGCCCCGAAGATCGATTGGAAGAACGACGACATGAACGCCGTGTAGGCGAGGATGCCGGGCGCGAGGTAGTGGAGGTAGTCGAGCTCCGCGCCGTTCCACTCCAGCGCGCCGATGCGGGCGCCGAGCCCGAGGCCGAAGGCGAGGAGCATGATGATCGGTTCGCAGACCGGCGGCACGGTGGCGGTGTGCCAGTTGCGCAGGTGCACCCGCACGTGCCGCGCGAGCACGGCCCGGCTCTGCCAGGCGAAGGCGGCTCGGAAGGGGCTCATGGGAGGTTCCTCATGCCGCGCGGGCCTCGCCGGCGAGGGCGAGGAAGAGGTCGTCGAGCGTCGGCGGGCGCACTTCGTAACGAAGATCCGGATACGCCGCGACGAAGCCCGCCAGCCCCGGGGCGTCGAGCGGCACGTGCCAGCGCTCGAGCACCCGCGCCGGCCGCGCCCCGCGTTCGCGGAACCAGGCGAGCACGCGCTCCGCGGCCGGGTCGAGCGCGGAGAGGAGCACGACGTGTTCGCCGACGACGTCGCCGAGCACGCGGCGCGTCGGCCCGGCCGCGCGCACCCGCCCGGCCTGCAGGACCTGGAGGCGGTCGGCGAGCCGCTCGGCCTCGTCCATGTAGTGGGTCGTGAGGACGATCGCCATGCCCTCGGCGCGCAGTTCGTTGACGAGTTCCCAGACCGCGACGCGCGCCTCGGGGTCGAGGCCGGTGGTGGGTTCGTCGAGGAAGACGACCCGCGGGCGGTGGACGACGGCGCGCGCGATCATCAGGCGGCGTTTGTAGCCGCCGGAGAGCGTGTCGGGCTTGTGGTCGGCGTAGGAGGCGAGGCCGGTCTGGGCGAGGAGGCGTTCGATCCGTTCGGCGAGGCCGTCGATCCGCGGCCGGTAGTAGCGGCCGGTCTGGACGAGGTTGCCCCGGACCGTGAAGTCGCCGTCGAAGGTGTTGTCCTGGGTGCAGACGCCGAGGGCGCGACGGGCGCGGTCGCCGTCGTGCACGAGGTCGTGGCCGGCGATGCGGACCGTGCCCGCGTCGGCCCGGAGGAAGCCGTAGCACATCCGCAGCGAGGTGGTCTTGCCCGCGCCGTTGGGGCCGAGCAGGCCGAGCACCTCGCCTGCGCGGCATTCGAGGTCGACGCCGTCGACGACCTTCGCGCCGCCGAGGGTCTTCTCGAGGCCGGTGGCGAGGAGGGCGGGTTCGGTGTCGGGGGCGGGAGCGTGGTCGGGCATGTTCCGGGTGCCGAGGGAGGGTGAGGGCGGACGCGCTCGCGACAAGGAATGCGACCGGGGAAGTCGCGCGCGGCGGGACTTTTTCAGGAAGGCGGCGATTTCTCGAAGTGCGGCACGGCGGGGTCGAGCGGATCCCAAGGCTGGGCGTCGCAGGTCCAGAGATCGCATTGCGCGTGGAAGACCCCCGGTTCGTCGAGCGAGGTCGCGGTGAAACCGATGTGGAGGTTCTCGCCCGGCCCTTCTCCGCCCGTGAGTCGCGTGCCGCAGGCGGCGCAGAAGCCCCGGATGTGCGGTCCCTGTTCGCCTTCGGTCGGGTGGCGCCGGATCGCGCCGCGCGTCACGCGGAAGCTCCTGGCCGGCACGAAGAGCACGGCGGCATACGGGCCGCCACTCAGTCGCTGGCAGGTGCGGCAGTGGCAGCGAAACATGAAGATCTCGGACGGGGCCGCATCGCACTCGTAGCGCACGGCGCCGCATTCGCAGCCGCCGATGAGAGGGGGTTCGCTCATGGGGAGTGGGCGGTCCTCCCGCCGCCGGTGGCAGGTCCAAGCGGCGGTGGGAAAACCGCCGCTCCGGTTCCGCGGTGCTTCTCCGCTCGAACGGCGCCCCGCGCCGGCGTCCATGCGCGGTTCATTCGCGAAACCTCTCGTGGAAGCGCTCGCTGACGATCCTGCCGTCCTTGACCTCGTACACGCAGAGCTCGAGCAGGTGCATCCGGCCGCGCCCCGCGAGGGTGATCTCCAACCGCATGGTGCAGGCGAAGGAGTCCGTGGCGACGAGCGGATCCGATACTTCCAGGGCGTGCACCTGTTCGATCATCGAGGTGAACCTCCGGCCCTTTTCGAGGATCGCCTCGAGTCCCCTCGTTTCCTCGGGGAAGCCGGGGGTTGCGTACGGTTCGATGTTCACGGCATCGGCCGAGAACAACTCCTCGTGGGCGGCGACGAACTCTCCCCTGCGACAGAGGTCGACCAGGCGTTCAGCTATTTCTTCGGTGGTCATCATCGGTTGCGACCCGCGGGCCGGGCGGACGGCTCGGCTGCTTCGATGACGGAATTACTCATGGGTTCCGGCGGTTGCACGAGGTTTCAGCCGACGAGTTCGACGAGCTGGTCGAAGACCTTGTTCCAACCCTCTTCGAAACCCATGGCGGCGTGGCGCTCCATCGCCTCCCTCGTCCAGTGTCGGGCGCGGGCGGTGTAGCGGGCGCCCCCTCCGGGCAGGGTTTCGAAGGTCACGATCGCCACGAAAAGGAACTCCGGATTGGGCTCCCACGAAGCGGTGAACGCGTCGGTGAAGACGATCTTCTCGTCCGGAACGACTTCGAGGTAGACGCCCCGGCTCGGGAAGGATTCGCCGTCGGGTCCGTTGAAGGTCATCTCGCTCGCCCCGCCCGGGCGCGGGTCGATCGTCACGTCGGACACGTACCAGGGTTTCGGGCAGAACCAACGGGGATAGAGGTCGGGGTTGATCCAGGCGGCGAAAAGCTTCGCGCGCGGGACGTGGGTTTCGCGGACTATGGTGAGTTCGTGCATGGCGGAGATCGGTAGGCGCCGGGATCGAGGGCGACGATTCCTTTGGAGCGACCGGCCGTCCGGTCGCCTTCGAGTCTTGATCGGGGAGGGCTCACGGCGTGGTCGCGGGATCGACGTTGATCATCCAGCCGATGCCGAAGCGGTCCTCGAGCATCCCGAAGCGGGGCGACCAGAAGGTCTTGCCGAGCGGCATCCGGACGATCCCGCCATCGGCGAGGGCGTGGAAGCGGCGATCGGCCTCGGCCTCCGAGGCGAGGTTCAACGCGAGGGAGAAGCCCTGCGGCTTGACCGGCCCGGTCGCGCAGCCGTCGGAGGCCATCACGGTGGAGCGGCCGATCCGCAGCTCGGCGTGCATGATCCTGTCCTCGGAGCCGGGCGGGAGGAGGCCTTCGGGCGCCGGTTCCGGACTGTCGCGGAAGCGCATCAGGAGGGTGACCTCGGCCCCGAGCGCGGCGCGGTAGAAGGCGAGGGCCTCCTCGCAGCGGCCGTCGAAGAAGAGGTAGGGTTGGATCGTCTGTTGGTCGTGGGTGGTGGTCATGGTGGTCGTGGGTTTGCGCCGGAGCGGAGTACCCCGGGTTGCCATCACGACGAACGAAGCCGCCCTGGCCGGACGGGCGTCGTATCCATCCGGTACAGACGGTCGGAAGGGACACGGAGCCCACGGAGGTGCGGAGGAGCTTCACGGAGCGGTGTTTCGGAGAGGTCCCCGCTGCGAGCGTCTGCCCGACCTTCGGCGGAGACCAGGAAGGGCACGAAAATGATGCTTCGCTTCGTGGACTCCGTGTCTCCTCTGTGCCCTCTGTGGCCCAAGCGCTCCTGATCGGTTTAGAGGATGGCCGCGAGCGCGGCGAAGTGTTGGCGGATCTGCTCGCCCACGACGGCCCGGGCGCGGGCGCAGGCGGTGGCGGAGGCGAACTCGAGCCCGAGTCGGGCCGCGGTCGCGGGGCCTGCGGGGGCGAGGGTGAGGCGGATGCGCACGGCCGGGTGGCTCCGGTTCTCGAGCACGTGCGTCGCGCTCTCGGGCGGCGTCCGATCGATGGGGACGGCGGCGAACCAGTGCGGGCCCCACCAGCGGGCAAGCCAGGCGGGGTCGGTCCACGCCCGGCGCACCCGCTCGGGGGCCGCGGCGAGCGTGATCGCGAAGGTCAGGGTGCGGCCGGCGGCGTCGGGAGCGGTCGGGGCCTCGGGATCGCCGGCGGGCGCGCACGTCGTTTCGGTTGGGTGGCTCATCGGGTCAGGGAGGATCCTCCGTGGGGGACGACGTTCGACCCTCACTCCGGCGGACACGTTCCCCGAGGCCGATCCTCGACGCCGCGCCGCGAAACCTGTCCTTTCGCACCGGTCCCGTTCGTTGTAGCGATGACACCCACGCGATCCATGGAACACCAAACCGCCCCGAACGCCTACCTGCTGCTCTTCCGCAACACCGCGCCCGAGAACCACCGCCACCTCTCCCCGGAGGAGCGGCAGCAGCTCGTGGCGCGGTGGAACGCCTGGTTCGAGGGCCTCGTCGCCGCGGGCAAGGCGGTCGAGGGGCAGCCGCTCGAGGCGGGGACGCGCGTGGTCTCGGGCCCGGGCGGATCGCGGATCGTCGACGGCCCGTTTCCCGAGACCAAGGAGGCCATCGGCGGCTACGTGAAACTGCTCGTCGCCGGGCTCGAAGAGGCGACCGCGATCGCGCGGCGGCATCCCGGGCTCGAGCACGGGATGGTCATCGAGATCCGGGAGTTCACCGATGGCTGCCACCTTGGCGTGACGATCCTCTCCACGATCCCGCGCCCGGCCGCGCGGTCCTGAGCGAACGTGTCCGCGGAGCGCGAGGAGCCGGGCGAAGTCGGCCCGCGGGTGCGCGCGCTGGTCGATCATTTCTTCCGGCACGAGTCGGGGCGGCTGCACGGCGCGCTCGTGCGGCGCTTCGGCGTGCGCAACCTCGGGCTCGTCGAGGACGCGGCGCAGGAGGCGTTGCGGAAGGCGATGCACGCGTGGTCGATCGGGGGCGTGCCCGCGAATCCGTCGGCGTGGATCACCCGCGTCGCGATGAACCACGCCCTCGACGCACTCCGCCACCTCCGCATGGCCGTGGAGGTGGAGCCGCGCGTGGTCGCCCACTTCGAACAGCTCCGGCCCGAGGCCGCGGTCGTCGCGCCGGACGAGATCGCCGACGACGCGCTGCGCCTGCTCTTCGTATGCTGCCACCCCGTGCTCGCCCACGAGGCGCAGGTCGTGCTCGCGCTGAAGATCCTCTGCGGCTTCGGCAACGGCGAGATCGCCCGCGCCTTCTTCAGCACCGAGGCGGCGATCGAGAAACAACTCACCCGCGCCAAGCTGCGCCTCCGCGAGGCCGGCGTCGGGTTCGAGGTCCCGGCGGGTCCGGACCTCGTCGCGCGTCTCGACGGCGTGCTCGCCACGCTCCACCTGCTCTTCAACGAGGGCTACAAGGCCTCCTCGGGCGACCGGCTCCTGCGCGAAGATCTCTGCGACGAGGCGATCCGGCTCGTCACGATCCTCGTCGGCCACCCCGTCGGCGACGTGCCGCGCGCCCATGCGTTGCGCGCGCTGATGCTGCTCCACGCCGCCCGTTTCCCGGCGCGGACCGACGCGGGCGGCGTGCTGCTCACCCTCGAGGCCCAGGACCGCTCCTGCTGGGACGCCGACCGGCTCGACGCCGGGTTGCACGCGCTGGCCCGGGCCGCGCACGGCGACGAGCTCGGCGAGTACCACCTGCTTGCCGGCATCGTCGCGCTCCACGCCGCGGCGACCGACAACGCCTCGACCGATCGAGCCGCGATCGTGCGGCACTACGACCGGCTCCTGCTCCTGCGCCCGTCCCCGCTCGTCGCCCTCAACCGCGCCGTCGCGATCGCGCAGCTCCACGGCCCCGGGGCCGGCCTCGAGGCGGTCGCCTCGATCGAGGGGCTGGAGCGGCTCGACGCGCTGCACCTGCGCCACGCCGTCGAGGGCGAACTCCACCTGCGCTTCGGCGACCGCGCGGCGGCCGCGGAAAGTCTGCGCCGCGCGCTCGGGCTCGCCCGGGTCGGGCCGGAGCGCGACCACATCGCCCGCATGCTCGCGCGCTGCTGACCCGCGGGCATGCGGTGTCCGAGGTGGACGCGGGCCTCTGGACGGCGTTCTCGCGGTCGCCCTGCACGCGAACGGCCTCACGCCTCTCGGCGAGAGGCGTGCCACCCGACCGAACCACGGGGAACGCACACCGGTGGCGTGCCTTTCGCCGAAAGGCACGAGCCCGCGCCGATCTTCGCCACTGCGCACCCTTGCCGCGGAGGGGATGGTCCGATCGCCTTGCCATGATCGACGCCCCCCGAGGTGGACGCCGGCCTGGACGGCGTCTTGGAGAGCGCGAGTCGCGCGCCGCGGTCGTGACGCCCGCGTCCACCATCCGGTGCTCGTGGTTGCACGCGCGACTCGGGCTCAACGAAAGAGCGCGTCGACCCCCATCGCGGTCTTGCGCGCGAGCTTGGGCAGCGCCTTGCGGTGGGTCACGCGGAAGAGCCGGTAGACCCACGCGAGCACGCGCAGGGTGAAGAGGTGGTCGAGCACGGTACGGTAGCCGCGTCGCCGGCGCACGAGCAGCGCGAGGACCCAGCGCAGCGTGCGGCCGTGCACCTGGAGCGGCTCGAACGAGGTGCGGATCCGGTAGCGCTGGCGCGGCCCGCGCGGCCAGCGCGCCTTGTAGGCCGCCTTCGCGGCGAGGATCTCCGCCTCCAGCGCCGCCGGCTCGTCGCCGAAGAAATGGCGGCGCGCGAGCAGCAGCACGTGAAAGGTGTCGCGCATGAACTCGACGTCCTCCTCCGGCAGCCCCAGCTCCCGCGCGAGCTCCCGCATCCGCGGGAAGCCCGCGAACGCCGCCTCGCCCGCGCGGACCGCGCCCTCGGCGTCGTCCACGAAGTGCCGGAGCACCCGCCGCGCGGCGTCGTTGATGAAGATGCAGTCCCAGAAGACGTGGAGCAGCGGAGGGATCCGCACCCGCCGGAAGAAGAGTTTCCTCCGCGCGAACTCCTCGACGTAGAGGATCTCGCGCACCGCCGTGTCACAGGCGCGGAAAAACTCGATCGCGCGCGGCGCCCGCGCCTCGCCGAAGCGCTCCGCGAGGAAGCGCTCGACGCTCCAGCCGTCGCGCACGACCCGGAGGATCGCCTCGACGTTGAGCTCGATCCACACGGCCTCCGGCTCGAGAAACGCCCGCCTGCGAAACGCGTGCCAGCCGCCCGTCTGGCACCAGACCGAGAAACCCACGAGCGTCCCCGCCTCCCGCAGTTCCCGCGCCAGCGCCTCGCACTCCCAACCGACGAACGACGGGTACTCGCCCGCGCCCTCGTATTCGCGCCGCGCCTGGAATTCCACGAGCGTCGGCAGCCCGAGCCGGAAGAACTGCCGGTTGAGCGGGAGGTAGCGGAAGAAGTCCGACTCCCCGTGCTTCATCGACACGATCAACGCCGGCGAGGTGACGCCCGCGAACGCCTCCGCCAGCCGGCCGCGGTGCCAGATCAGGTCGCCGATCAGGTAGGCCCCGACGGTCCAGGTGCGGAAGATCAGCCGCCGCCCATGCCGTTCGATCGCCGGCAGCACCGCTTCGAGCAGAGCCCGCACCTCGCTCGCGGTCCGCACCGCGAGCCGGCTCCGCAGCGGATCGGCGACGTCGTGCGCATCGCTCTCCCCGATCCGCAGCACGATCCCCGCGACCTCGGGAAACTCCGCGAGGAAGGCGTCGACCAATCCCGCGAACCACGCCCGCGAGGCCCGCGCCCGCCCGCGCAGGCGCGCCTCGACCGCGGGCGAGGTCACGAGGTAGTCCGTGGTGACGAAGATCCGCAGCCCGTGCGCCCGCAGGACCGCGAAGAGCCGGCGGAACTCCTCGCGGAAAACCGCGTTGCGCGCCCGCACCTCCGGCTCGAACCACGGGTCGTCCGAAAGGTGCGCGAGATCGTCGAGGGTGACGGCGTTGTAGCCGAGCGCCGCGACCCGCCTCGCGAGGGTATCGAGCTCCCCACGGATGACCGCCCACCGCGCCTCGCGCTCCGCTCCCCCGGTCGGGAGCCGGGCGAAGGGGATCTTCGACCAGTTGATGCGCCGCCCTTCGAGGTCGTGGAAGAACGGGCCGATGGCGTCGATGAGCGTGAGTTCCAAGGCGGGGACGGCGCTCCGCAACTTCCGCGGGCGGGCGGGCGGCTGACCATCCCTTTCCGTGCCGCGAGGCGCCGGCGCGGCTGATTGCTACCTGTTCGTAACACACGGCCCGTGCCTCTCGCCGAGAGGCACGCCACCGGGTCGGGCTTCGGCGCCTCGTGCCGGGGCACGGGGCACGCCCGGTTTCCGCCTCCGGGGGTGGCACGCCTCTCGCCGAGAGGCGTGGTTTTCGCCACGGCATCACCACGCGCGTCGCCCGGGAGCGCGCGCACGGGTGCGGTGCGCCGGCCTCAGAACTGGAACGTCGAAGTCAGGATGAACGTCCGTCTCGCCGGGATGCGGTGGACGGCGATGGAGCCGTCGGGATTGGCGACGATCGGCACGAGCTCGTCGTTGTTCAGGGCGTTGCGGACGTTCAACTGGAGCTTCCAGTCGATCTTGTCGCCGAGGATCTTCCTACGGTAGCCGACCCACAGATCCACGTTCAGCTCCGAGGGTCCGAAGTAGGGGTTGGCGTTGTCGGTGACGGGCGTTCCGTCCGGAAGGAAGAGGACCGGGCCGCCGATCGAGACCTTGTCCTCCCAGCGCAGGGCGCCGCCCGTGGAGACGCCGGAGAGCCGGCCTTCGCGGAACTCGTAGTTGGTGACGGCGTTGACCCTCCACTCGCGGAGTTCGGGCGTCTTCTGTCCGTTCAGCGACTGGCCGGCCGCAAGCGTGTTGGTCAGCTCGTTGGAGAACTCGGAGCGGAGCCCGCCCTGCGGCGCGGGGTTGTTGTTGGTGTTGGCGATGAGGTTCCCAAAGTCGTTCGTCCACGCGTCCTTGATGGTCTTCTGCACGCCGCCGACGTTGATCGTTGTTTCCTCCCAGAGCCGCTTCTCCGCGGCCTGCACGTTGGAGATCACCGCCTCCTGCTGAGCGATGTTCATCGCGATGCGCCAGTTGCTCTTCGGGTTGTAGACGATCTCGACCTCGGTGCCTTTCGATACGAGATCCCGCACGGATGCGTAGTCGGACGGGATCCGAAACGTGGCCGTGCCCGTCGGGCTGATCGCGAAGCTGGTGAAGTCGAGCAGTTGCTGGGGCAGGGAGATCTCCGCGCCCGCGGCGTTTTCCGGCAGGAAGTCTCCGTCTGCGTCAGGATTCTGGCCGAGCAGGACCGGCTCGATCACCCGGACGAGGCTCGACATGAGCCGGCTCAAGCTGAGGCCTCCGCTGGAACCGACGTTGCTCTGCGTCGTTTCGTAGCGGATCGCGCTGAGTGACAGCTTGCTGTCGAAGAGCTGCATCCGCACGCCGTACTCCTCGGTCTCTCCGAGCGGCGGCTCGATGCTGTTGCCGA
>DAIPIQ010000197.1:0-6753 GCA_036770745.1 Opitutaceae bacterium
CACGTCGTGGCTTTACCACTACAACTACGAGAAGCAGTTCCCCTACACGCCCAACGTCCGCAGCGTGCGCACCGAGTCGTGGAAATACACGCGCTCGCCCCACGGCGACGGCGGCCCCGACCGCCACAAGGCCGAGCTCTACGACATCGGGTCCGACCCCGGAGAGCGGCACAACCTGATCGACCGCCCGGAATACGCCGCAATCGTCCGCCGGATGCAGTCCGAACTGCTCGAGGCCATGCGCGAAGTCGGGCTCACGCCGGAAAACGACGCGATGCCGCTCGACGGTGGCATCAGACAGGAACTGCCCGAACAAAGGATCCGCTGACCATGCACCTCCGCCGCCCCGCCCTCCTCGCCGCGCTCCCCCTCCTCCTCGGCCTGCCCGATCTTCCCTCGTCCGTCCCCCACCTCCGGGCCGCGACGACGCCGGCGAACATCATCATCATCCTCACCGACGACCAGGGCTGGGGCGACCTCGGTTGCCACGGCAGCCCCTCGATCCGCACACCGCACCTCGACCGCATGGCGGCGGAGGGCGTGCGCTTCACCGACTTCTACTCGGGGGCCGAAGTCTGCACACCCAGCCGCGCGGCCCTGCTCACGGGCCGCCACCCCGTGCGCAGCGGCATGGCGGGCGATCGCCGCGTGCTGTTCCCCGACTCCAAGGGCGGCCTGCCGCCCGGCGAGGTCACGCTCGCCGAGGCGCTCCAGGCCCGAGGCTACGTCACCGCCCACATCGGCAAGTGGCACCTCGGCATCCATCCCGGCTCGCGGCCTCGGGACCAGGGCTTCCACTCGACCTTCGGCATCCCGTACTCCAACGACATGGACGCCCGCCCGGGCGTCACCGCCCGCGACCGCAACAGCCCGAACCCGCCGGCCGACGGCTGGGACGTCCCCCTTCTGCGCGACGGCGAGGTCGTCGAACGCCCCGCCGACCAGACCACGCTCACCCGCCGCTACACCGAGGAGGCCGTGCGCCTCATCGGCGAACGGAAGGACCGGCCGTTCTTCATCTACCTCGCGCACACCATGCCGCACACGCCGCTCTTCGCCTCACCGGCCTTCAAGGGAGTGAGCCCCCGCGGCATCTACGGCGACACCATCGAGGAGATCGACTGGAGCACGGGCGAAATCCTCGCCGCGCTCCGCCGCGCCGGAATCGCCGAAAACACCTTCGTGTTCTTCACCAGCGACAACGGCCCCTGGCTCATCGAGGGCGTGCAGGGCGGGAGCGCCGGCCCGCTGCGCGAAGGCAAAGGCAGCACGTGGGAGGGCGGCATGCGCGTGCCCGGCATCGCGTGGCTGCCCGGGCGTATCCGTCCGGCGGTGACGCATGCGCCCGCCGGTTCGCTCGACCTCTACCCGACCGCCCTCGCGCTCGCCGGCGCGGCCGTTCCCGCGGGCGTCGCCCTGGACGGTCTCGACCTCATGCCGCACCTCGCCGCCGGCACGCCGCTGCCGGAGCGCCCGCACATGTTCTACCGCGGCACGGAGCTGTTCGCCTGCCGTCTCGGCGACTGGAAGGCCCACTTCCGGACGCAGAGCGGCTACGGTCAGCCCAAGCCCGAAATCCACGAGCCGCCGCTGCTCTTCCGACTCCCGCACGATCCCTCCGAAAACCACGACGTCGCCGCCGGGCATCCCGAAGTCCTTGCGCGCATCGCCGCCGCCGTCGCCGCCCACCGCGCCACCGTCGGAACCGCCGAACCCCAGCTGAAGTGACCGCCACGAAACGCGCCCGCCTTCTCCCGCTCCTCACCCTCGCCGTCCTCCCGCTGCTGCGCGCCGCGGAGACGCCCAACATCGTCTTCATCGTCGCGGACGACATGGGCTACGCCGACTTCGGCGTGCAGGGCGCGAGCGGTTTCAGGACACCGCACCTCGACCGCCTCGCCGCCGAGGGCACGCGCTTCACGAGCCACTACGTCGCCCAGGCCGTCTGCACCGCCTCGCGCGCCGCGCTCATGACCGGCACCTACCCCAACCGCATCGGCATGCAGGGCGCCTACAACCACACCAGCCGCGGCGGCATGCACGAGGACGAGTGGCTCCTGCCCGAAATGCTCGAGGCGCGCGGCTACGCGACGATGGGCGCCGGCAAGTGGCACCTCGGAACCCGCCCGAAGTTCAACCCGCTCCGCCACGGCTTCGACGAGTGGCTCGGCATTCCCTACTCCAACGACAACTCGAAATACCACCCGTCGCTCGCGCCCGAGATGCCGCCGCTGCCGTTCTACGACGGCGAGAAGATCCTCGAGCACGATCCCGACCAGGCGCAGTTCACGCGCCGTTTCACCGAGCGCGCCGTGCAGTTCATCGAGCAGAACGCCGCGAAGCCGTTCTTCGTCTACCTGCCGCACGTCATGCCGCACGTGCCGATCTTCGCGTCGGAAAAGTTCAAGGGCCGCTCCGCCCTCGGACTCTACGGCGACGTGATGGAGGAGCTCGACTGGAGCGTCGGTGAGATCCTGGCGGCGCTGCGACGCCTGGAGCTCGAGGAGAAGACCATCGTTGTCTTCATCTCCGACAACGGCCCGTTCCTCTCCTACGGCGAGCACGCCGGCTCCGCGCTGCCGCTGCGCGAAGGCAAGCTCACCGTCTTCGAGGGCGGCGTGCGCGTGCCGTGCCTCGTGCGCTGGCCCGGTCGGGTGCCCGCCGGCCGCGTGTCCGACGTGCCGTTCATGGCGATCGACTGGCTCCCGACCTTCACCGAACTCGTCGGAGGCCGCGCCCCGACGCGCAGGATCGACGGTCGCTCCGTGAAACCGCTGCTCCTCGGCGAGCCCGGCGCCGCGGCGCCGCACGAGCATCTGTTCTTCTACTCCGGCACCGCGTTGCAGGCGGTGCGCGGAGGCCCTTGGAAACTGCATTTCCCGCATCCCTACATCACCGTCGCCGCCGAGCCCGGTCGCGGCGGCAAGCCGTCGAACTTCGGCCGGCTCGCGCCGAACTCCATCACACAGTCCGGCGTCGAAGGCATCGCCAGCCGCCACGGCTATCGCGTCGAGCGGCTCGAGCTCTCGCTCTTCAATCTCGACGACGACATCGGTGAGACGCGCAACCTCGCCGCCCGGTATCCCGACATCGTCGCGCGCCTGAGCGCCGCGGCCGAAACCGTCCGCCGGGATCTGGGCGACTCGCTGCAGGGCGTGACGGGCGCGGGGATCCGCGCGCCGGGGCTCGACCCGGTCGAATGAGCGGGCCGTGCGCAACCCCGTCTCCCGCCCATCGACTCCCTCGCCCATGGCGCCCCCGCTCCTCGAAGTCCGCGCCGTCTGCAAGGCCTACGCCGCGCCCGTCCTCCGGGACTTCGACCTGACCCTCGCCGCCGGAGAGGTCCACGCGCTCATGGGGGCCAACGGCGCGGGCAAGTCCACCCTCGCCCGCATCCTCTGCGGCCTTACGACTCCCGACTCCGGCGCCATCCTCCTGGACGGCGGGCCGTTCGCACCGCGCGACAAGGCCGCCGCCGAGGCCGCCGGCGTCGTGATGGTCCAGCAGGAGCTCAACATCCTCGGCACGCTCACCGTCGCCGAGAACCTCTTTCTCGACCGCCTGCCCCGCCGCCTCGGCTTCATCGACCGCCCCGCACTCGCCACGCGGGCGCGGGCCGCCCTCGAGCGCGTGGGCCTCGGCCGCCTCGATCCGGCTACGCCCGCCGCGCGGCTCGGGGTCGGCGAACAACAGCTCGTCGAGATCGCCGGCGCGCTCGCCCGCGAGTGCCGCCTCCTCATCCTCGACGAGCCCACGGCCGCGCTCACCGATCCGGAGATCGAGGCGCTCTTCGGCAACATCCGCCGCCTCCGAGGCGACGGCGTCGGCGTCGTCTACATCAGCCATCGGATGGACGAGATCCGGCGCATCGCCGACCGGGTGACGGTGTTGCGTGACGGCCGCCGCATCGCCACCCGCCGCGCCGCCGACGCCACGCCCGTGCAGCTCGTCCGCGAGATGTCCGGCCACGAGCTCGCCTCGCGCCACGCTGCGGACTCCGCCGCCACCGCCACGCCCGTCCTGCGCGTCACCGGTCTTTGCCGCGGGGCGCGCGTGCGCGAGGTGGGTTTCACGTTGCACCGCGGCGAGATCCTCGGACTCGCCGGCCTCGTCGGGGCCGGACGCACGGAGACCCTGCGCGCCGTCTTCGGGGCCGATCCCGCCGAGCGCGGCTCCGTGCGCGTCGGCGAACAACCTCCGAGGCTTTTCCGTGATCCCGCCGAAGCCGTCGCCGCGGGTCTCGGACTCGTCACCGAAGACCGCAAGCACGACGGACTCCTGCTCCCCCACTCGATCCGCACCAACACCACGCTTGCGACCCTCCGGCGTCACGCGCCTCGCGGCTGGATCGACGCCGCCTCGGAGGCCCGCGCCACCCGCGCCGTCTGCGACCGGCTCGCCGTGAAGCGCGACGACGACCTCCAGCCCGTGCGGACGCTCAGCGGCGGCAACCAGCAGAAGGTCGTGCTCGCCCGCTGGCTGGAGCGCGATTGCAGCGTGCTCCTCTGCGACGAGCCCACGCGGGGCGTGGATGCCGCCGCGAAGGACGCGATCCACGAGCTGCTCCGCTCGCTCGCACGCGAGGGCCGGGGCCTGCTGGTCGTCTCCAGCGAGCTGCCCGAGCTGATGAGCCTCTGCGACCGCATCCTCGTCATGGCCGGGGGCGCCATCACCGCCGGGTTCCTCCCCGGTGAATGGACGCAGGAGAAGATCAACGCCGCCGCCTTTCCAACCGCATGAAACGTCTCCACGGCCTCGTCGAATACGCCGCGCTCCTCGCGATCTGGCTCGGCTTGATCGCCCTCTTCGGAGCGGTCAGCGACCACTTCCTCAGCGCGCGCACCTTCACCACGCTCGCCGGTCGCATCCCCACGCTCACGGTCCTCGCGACGGGGATGACGCTCGTGCTCATCATCGGCGGCATCGATCTCTCGGTCGGCTCCGTGCTCGGACTGGCCGGCGCGGTCTTCGGGCTGTTGCTCGTCGGCGCGGAGTTCCCCCTTTGGCTCGCCGCGTCGCTCTGCCTCGGGGCCGGAGCGCTCGCCGGGCTCGCCAACGGGCTCCTCAGCGTGCGCTGCGGGATCCCGTCGTTCATCGTCACGCTCGGGATGCTCGAGGTGGCGCGCGGCTGCGCCTACCTCGCGACCGATTCGCAGACCCGCTACCTCGGCGCGGTGGTCGAGCCGCTCGCACGTCCCCTGCCCGGCCTCGGCCTGCCCGTCACTTCGCTCGTCGCGCTGTTCGTGGTCGTCGTCGCGCAGGTCGTGCTGACGCGCACCGTCTTCGGCCGCCACCTCGTCGCGATCGGCACGAACGAGAACGCCGTGCGCCTCGCCGGCGTGGATCCGCGCCCGGCGAAGACGGCGGTCTTCATCGTGTCGGGCGCGCTCGCCGGCCTCGGCGCGCTCTTCCACACCGCCCGCCTCGGATCCTCCGACCCCAACGCCGGTTCGGGCATGGAACTCGCGGCCATCGCCGCCGTGGTCATCGGGGGCACGAGCCTGATGGGCGGCCGTGGTTCGGTGATCAACAGCTTCCTCGGCGTCCTCATCATCGCGACGCTCGAGGCCGGCCTCGCCCAGGTCGGTGCCTCCGAACCGCTCAAGCGCGTCACGACCGGCGTGGTGATCATCGCCGCGGTCGCCGTCGACGCGTGGCGCAAGCGCCGCGGCGGCGCACCGTGACCGTTTGCGGCCCGGGAACACTTGCCTCGCCCGGACGGCTTCCCGATCCTTCCCACCCGCTCGCGCGGAACACAGTCCGATCCCCATGAAATCGCATCGCCTTCTTCCTGCCCTCCTCCTCGCCACGACGGTCGCGTGCGGACCCGCCGCGACCGCGCGCCCCAACCTGATCTGGATCATGGCCGATGACCTTGGCTACGGCGAACTCGGCGCCTACGGCCAGACGGTGATCCGGACCCCGCGGCTCGACCGGATGGCGCGCGAAGGGATGAAGTTCACCCGGTTCTACGCCGGGGCCACGGTCTGCGCGCCGTCGCGCAGCGTGCTCATGACCGGGCAACACCACGGCCGCACTCGCGTGCGCGGCAACTCCGGCCCGACCAATCCCGCGGCCCAGGCCCTTCGACCCGAGGACGTCACCGTCGCCCGCGCCCTTCACGATGCAGGCTACGCCACCGCCCTCGTCGGCAAGTGGGGCCTCGGCGACGTCGGCGAGGCCGAGAGCGGTCTGCCGCGCCGCCACGGCTTCGACCACTTCTTCGGTTTCCTCAACCAGCGCCATGCGCACAACCACTTCACCGACTTCCTCTGGCGCGACGAGGAGCGGATCACGCTGCCCAACAAGGTCACCCAGGTGAGCGCCGACGGCGCCGGCTACGCCACCGATCCGCTGCTCTTCGCCGACGACCTCGTGACCGACGAGGCCTTGAAGTTCGTTTCCAACTCCCAGGATCGCCCGTTCTTCCTCTTCTGGAGCATGATCATCCCGCACGCGAACAACGAGCGGACGCGCGACCTCGGCAACGGCGCTCACGTCCCCGACTTCGGCCCCTACGCGCGGGAAGACTGGCCCGATCAGGACAAGGGCCAGGCCGCGATGATCACGCGGATGGACGGCTACGTGGGCCGCCTGCTCGACCACCTCGAGCTGCTCGGCCTTGCGCGAAACACGCTCGTCCTCTTCACCAGCGACAACGGGCCGCACGACGAGAGCAACCACGACCTCGCTCGCTTCCGCCCCGCGGGCCCGCTCCGCGGCACGAAACGCGACCTGACCGACGGCGGGATC
>DAIPIQ010000198.1:0-5522 GCA_036770745.1 Opitutaceae bacterium
GGCAGGGCTCGGTTCCGCCAAGGACCAGCGGCCCATGGCAGCAGGATGCTGCCACCACTTTTGAGGACACCCTGCGATCCCTTCGCCAACTCGCCTCTTCCTCTCTGATTCCGCGCACTCCGCGCGTTCCGCGGTTCACTCCGGAGAAGAACCGCGGAATGCGTGGAGTGGAGAGGACCGCGCCCGACCTCGACCCGGAACGCCATCAGTTGGTCGATCACGCCCGTCGCGGTGGCTGGATGAAGTTTCTGCTCGAAGAGAACCTGCCGCCCGCGCGGAGGATCTATGTTGGCATGGGAAGCCGGCGCGGGGGTGGCGGCGGGCGGGCGGTTCCGCTACACACGCGGCGATGAAGATCGGAATCGTGCGGGAACTGAAGACGGGCGAGACGCGCGTCGGCCTGACCCCGGAGAGCGTGCGCCGTCGGATCGCGGCCGGGGCCGGGGTCGTGGTGGAGCGCGGGGCGGGCGCGCGGGCGGGGTTCGACGACGAGAGTTACCGCTCCGCCGGCGCCATCCTCCGCGACACCGCCGCCGAGGTCTGGGCGGGCGTGGACCTGATCGTGAAGGTCAAGGAGCCGCAGCCGGCGGAGTTCGCCTCGTTCCGGCCCGGACTCGGGCTTTTCTGCTACCTCCACCTCGCAGCCGCGCCGACCCTCGCCGCGGCCCTGCGCGAACGCGGCGTGGTCGCCTGCGCCTTCGAGGATGTGCGCGGGCGCGACGGCTCGCTCCCGCTCCTCAAGCCGATGTCGCACATCGCGGGCCGGCTCGCGCCGCAGGTGGGCGCGCGTTTCCTCGAGACGGCCGAGGGCGGACCCGGAATCCTCCTCGGCGGGGCGCCGGGCGTGCCGGGCGCGCGCGTGACCGTGGTCGGGGCCGGGGCGAGCGGCGGGGAGGCCTGCCGCGTCGCCGTCGGCCTCGGGGCGCGCGTCGCGGTGCTCGATCGCGACGTCGCGAAACTCGAGGCGCTCGGGCGCGAGTTCGGCGCGCGGGTGGCGACCTTCGCCGCCACCGCGGGGAACATCGCGGCCAGCGTCGCCGCCGCCGACCTCGTGATCGGGGCGGTGCTCGTGCCCGGCGCGCGCGCCCCGGTGGTGATCGACCGGGCGATGGTCCGCACGATGGCCCCGGGCCGGGTGATCGTGGACATCTCGATCGACCAGGGCGGCTGCGTGGAGGGGATCCGGCCCACCTCGCTGCGGGAACCGGTGTATCGGGAAGATGGAGTCACCTTCTACGCCGCGCCCAACATGCCGGCGCTCGCGGGCCGCACCGCCACGCTCGCGCTCGGTGCGGCGATCGAGCCGTGGGTGGACCTTTTCGTGCGCGCCGGCCTCGAGGGCGCCTTCGCAGCCGATGCCGGACTCGCGGCCGGTCGCGTATCCGCGGAGTGATGACACCTCTTGAAAGGTGGACGCGGGCCTTCGGACCGCGTCGTGCGTCTCCCGCTGGCGGGAAACGCCGTCGGAGGCCGGCGTCCACCCTCCGACTGCAACGGTTCGCCTCAGGGCGCGACGGCCCGCACTTCGTCAACGAAGGCCACGACCCGCGGCCAGAGTTCGGCGGCGGCCCGGGCCACCGCGGCCGGCTCGCCGCCGTGCTGCAATTGCGCGCCGCTCACCGGATGCGGCCAGGCGGTGACGGTCGTGGGCAGGTTGGGAAAGGGGAAGGCGTGCCCGCAGCCCTCGAAGTCGAGCAGCGTGACGCGATCGCCGCGCCCGTGCGCCACCGCGCGCCGGTGCAGGAAACGGGCCTGCGGGCTCGAGGGCCAGACGCGGTCATCGCGACCCGCCGCGAGCAGGACGCGCCCGGCGACGCGCTCGATCGGCAACAGGGCCGGCTCGACCGCCGCGGGGTTCTCCATCCGGATCGCGAAGAGGTCGTCGGCGGTCGCGTCGGATCGGGCGCGCAACTCGCGCATCCGCGCCTGCTGGTCCTCGGTGTAGAACTGGTTGTGGTAGGGCAGCGGCGCACCCGCGCGGGTCCAGCCGCTCTTCCAGGCCCCGTCGGCGTTTCCATACGAGCTGCCGAGGGCGTGGGCGGGCGCGTAGGCGATCACGCCCGCGACATCCGGCCGCAGCGCCGCGAGCAGCAGGGCGGGCTCGCTGCCGCGGGACGTGCCGAAGAGCGTGACGCGGCCGGGATCGACGCCCGGTTGCCGCCGGAGCAGGTCGATCGCGCGCTCAAAATACTCCAGCGGGATCTCCGCGAGGGCGGGCGGCAGATCGTCGAAGGCGAAATAGGCGAGCGCCAGCGCCACGGCCCCGTGGGAGGCGAGCATCGCCATCCGTTCCTCGCGCAGACCGCCTTCGGAGCCGCCGATGAAGATCACGCCCGCGCCCGTGCGCCGCTCCGGCGGCGGGAGGAAAAGCACGCCGTGCAACCCGTCCTCGGCGACCTCGCGCCGCACCACGTCCGCCGCGACGAAGCGCCGCGTGAGGCTCGCCCACGCCGGCTCCCGCCCTTCCTGCTCGAGGTGAAACGTCACGATCGAAGCTCCGGCCCCGCGTTTGGCGAAGGGCGAGCGCGGGGTCGCGGCGGGGTCGAGCTCCATGCCGTGAAACACGGCGCTCTGCGCGGTCTCGATCCGGGCCGCGCCGACGGCATCCGCGACAAGGTCCGTGCGCGAGGTCCAGCGCCGGTCGAGATCGTCGCGCAGATGGGCGACGAGCGTGAAGGGCGCGCCCGGCTCGAGGCCGGTGGCGGTCACGGTCACGGGTGCGTCGATCAACGCCTCGGCCGGCGCGACCCTCAGCCGCGGCGCGGCGTCGGCGAACGGGGCGGCGGTCAGCGGGACCAGGCAGAGCAGCAGGCGGTGCGCGAGGTTCATGGCGTTTCCTCCGCGCCGGCCGGCGGACGTTCGAAGCGGGCGACGATGCAGGAGCCGACGAGGTCGCTCGTGCAGTTGAGCGTGGTGTTGGTGACGTCGAGCAGATGGAAGATCCCGGCGACCACCGCGACGATCTCCACCGGGAGGTGGAACGCCTCCACGAAGATGAAGGCGATGATCAGCCCGCCGCCGGGGATGCCGTTGCTGCCCTCGGAGAGGAGCAGGCCGACGAGCAGGATCGAGAAATGCTGGGCGAGCGTGAACTCCGCCCCCGCCGCCTGGGCGGTGAACATCAGGATCGCGGTGAGGAAGAGCGCCGTGCCGTCCTTGTTCACCTGGGCGCCGAGCGGGAGCGTGAAGCCGATCACGCTGCGGGGCAGCCCGAGGCGCTTCTCCGCGGTGTCGAGCGAGACGGGCAGCGTGGCGAGGCTGCTGGCCGTCGCCGCCGCGGTGAGGAAGACCGGCATCCCCTGGCGGAGGAACTCCACCGGCCGGCGCCGCGCGAGCGCCACGAGCAGGAGCAGGTAGACGCCGAGCAGCACGGCCTGCGCCGCCCAGACCCCGCCGACGAAACGCGCCACCGGCCCGAAGAGGTCCGCGCCGTGCGCCCCGACCGTCACCGCGGCGAGCGCGCCGATCCCGACCGGGGCCGCGAGCAGGATCAACTCCACCAGCCG
Source organism: Opitutaceae bacterium (assembly GCA_036770745.1). Classification (GTDB taxonomy): domain Bacteria; phylum Verrucomicrobiota; class Verrucomicrobiia; order Opitutales; family Opitutaceae; genus DAIPIQ01. The sequence continues at coordinate 3,507 of DAIPIQ010000198.1, forward strand.
GCGCATCCACGCCGTGAATACATCGAAGATCCCGCGCAGCCGCGCCCGCTGCGCCTCCGGCAGGGCGAGGGCGGCGATCCCGAGGAGGAGCGCGAACACCACCACCTGCGAGACGCGCCCTTCGGCGAACGCCGCGAAGGCGTTGCGCGGCACCAGTCCCAGCACGACGTCCACCACCCCGGGCATCTCGCCGAAACGCTCCGGGGTCTCGCCGCGGAGCGCGAAGCCGCGGCCGGGCTGGAGCAGCTCCATCGCCGCCAGCCCGAGCCCGAGCGCCAGCACGGTGGTGGCGACGTAGTAGAGGGCGATGCGCGCGCCGATCCGCCCCACGCTGCGGGCGTCGGCGAGGCTGGTGAGGCCGCTGAGGAGGTTGAAGAAGACCAGCGGGATCGAGGCCATCACGAGCAGCCGGATGAACAGGTCGCCCACCGGCTTCACGACGCCGATCGGCTCGCCGACGAGCAGCCCGAGAAGCGCCCCGGCCGCCATCCCGAGCAGGATGCGCACGCCGAGGGAGGGCCGCCAGCCGCGGCGGGTCGACGTCGGCGCGGCAGGCGCCCCGCTCACGGCGTCGCCTCCGCGGCCGGCAGGGCCGCGAGCACGGCGGCCAGCACCCGGTCGAACCACGGGTTGAACAGCTTCGGCGGATCGAGCCCCGGACTGTGGCCGAGCCGCACGACCACGAGCTCGCGCGACGGGACGACGAGCGTGATCTGCTCCATCCAGCCGCGCGCGTAGAAGGCGTCGCGCGGGACCGACGGGTAGGCGCCGGCGGTGTTGAGCCAGACCTGGCCGCCGTAGATCCCGCGGGGCGCGGCCGGTGCGGGCGTGCGGAGGAAATCGACCCAGCCCTCGGGCAGCAGACGCGCGCCGTCGGGCCCGACGCCGTCGCGCCGGAGCAGTTCGCCGAAGCGGGCCCAGTCGCGCGCCGAGCCGTAGTCGTAGCCGGTGAGGAGGAAGTTGCCCGCGAGGTCCGTCTCGAGGGTGAAGGTGCGCGCGCCGATGCGATCGAGGAGCCGCCGCTGGGGAAACGCGTGGTAGTCGCCCCCGGTCGCCTCGATCCGGTCGCGCAGGATCCGGCCGAGGCCGAAGGTGTTGTTGTTGCGGTAGGCCCAAACCGTCCCGGGCGGATGCTGCAACGGTCGCGCGAGCATGAAGGCGTGGGCGTCGCGGATGCCGTAATAAACGTGGCTGTGGACGCTGCGGGTCGTGGCGTAGTCGGCATCGCCATGGCGGGGCGAGGGCGAGTCGAGACCGCCGCTCATCTGCAGGAGTCGGGCGGGCGTGATGGCGGCGCGCGGATCGCCCGCGCCGCGCCAGAGGTCGATCGGGGCCGGCGCGTGCAGGTCGAGCGGCGGCCCTTCGGCGACCGAGACGCCGAGGAGCGCGGCCAGGAGCGTCTTGCCCATCGACCAGCCGATGAGCGGCTGATCGGTGGAGAAGCCGGGGGCCGCGGCCTCGGCCACGACCGCGCCGCGAAAAACGATCACGAGTGCGCGCGTCTGTTGCGCTTCCGACCCGGCGCCGGAGAAGGCGGAGGCCACCGCGCGGGCGAGCGCCGGTTCATCGATCCCCGCCGGCCGCGCGATCCCGGGGAGGATGTCGCCGGTGATCCGCGGCGGGATCGCGCGCGGCTCGAAACGCAGCTCGGTCTCGCCGACCGGCAGGAGGACAACGCCCTGGGCGTGTTCGCCGGTGAAGACGGCGGTGCGCGGCGCCACGCCCGGAATCCGGAGCGTGATCCGGCGGGCGGCGCGGTCGACCTCGGTGGTGACGCGACTCCAGGGAGATTCGATGTAGAGCGGCGTCTGCAGGTCGCGGGTGATGACGTCCTCCGGTTCGCGACCGGAGAGGAAGACGGCCGAGGCGAGCAGCTTCGCCGCCATGCCGAGCGAGTTCTCGATCCGCTCGGCGGAGATGACCTCGGGCGCGGCGGTGTCGCCCGGCCAGGGATCGACGGACGCCGCGGCGCAGAACGCCGCGCTCGTCGTGAGGGCGAACGCGGCGGGAAGCGCG
>DAIPIQ010000198.1:5532-6739 GCA_036770745.1 Opitutaceae bacterium
AGTCTCTTCGATCTCGAACCCGCAGGCGGCGCTTCGAACGCGGCGAGAAGCGCGAGCATCCGCGGGCGCGCCATCAGAACCGGCCGTCGAGCGTCACGCCCACCTGGCGCGGGCGGCCGAAGACGAGGATGTCGTTGTCGAGGGCTCCGTTGAACGAGGTCACGTCCGTATCGAAGAGATTGCGGGCGAAGACGGTCAAGCGCCACGGCCCGAAGCGGTAGCCGGCGGCGACGTTGAAGACCGTGTGGTTGCCGGCGACGATCGCAGGGCCCTGGCGGACGTTGAGGTTGGAGGTGTAGAAGCGGTCGGTGTACTGCGCGTCGGCGCGGAAGAACAGGCCCTCGACCGGGGAGTAGTCGAAGCCGAGGGCGGCGTTCTTCAAGGGCGCCTCGGGGAAGCGCGCGCCGGCGAAATCGATGTTCGAGGGCGGGACGAAGCGGATGAATTCGGTGTGCGTGTAGCCGAGGTTGCCGAAGAGCCGCAGGTCGCGGGTGGCGGCGTAGCGCACGTCGATCTCGCCGCCGCTCAAGCGGCTTTCACCCGCGTTGATGATGAGCGAAATCGGCAGGCTCGGTTGTTCGCGGAAGGGGATCTGCTGGTCGATCCAGTCGGTGTGGAAGAGGTTGGCGTTGACCGTGAGCCGGCCCTCCATCCAGAGCGAGCGCCACGCCAGCTCGTAGTTGTCGGTGAACTCCGGATCGAAGAAGTAGCGCTCCGGCGGCGCGACGGTGGTGTTCACGCCGGTGCCGCCGCTGCGGTAGCCGCGCTGAAAGGTGAAGGCGATCGAGCGGTCGGCGGACAGCTCGTGGACCAACCCGATCTTCGGCAGAAACACCGTCTCGTCGAATTCGCTCTCGGAAACCGAGCTCGTCGCCGGGGCGACGCCATCGTAGGCCGCGATCCGGTAGGCGAAGAGGTCGCCGGCGTAGGGCCAGGTGAGCGTCGTGCTGAAGTTGGAGTTCTTCTCGTAGTTCAAGCGTCCGCCGGCGACGAGGCTCCAGCGGGGCGCGAACTCCCACGTGCCTTCGCCGAAGACCGCCCACGAGCGGATCTGCGTGTCGCCGTCGAGCCGGCTGCGGCCGGTGATGCGGTTCTGCGCCACGTTGCGAGCGGGCGAGTCCTGGAAAAACGTCTCGTCGCCGTGCAGCGCGTAGACGCCGAGCACGCCCTCGAGCGCGCCGCCCTCGGACGCGTAGTTGAGCCGGAA
>DAIPIQ010000024.1:0-28119 GCA_036770745.1 Opitutaceae bacterium
TCAGGCCATCGATGAACTCGCGCCCGATCCGCGCCGAGGGCCACTCTTCCAGCTTGCCCAGATCCATCTGTTGATGAATGACCGGAAACAGCGCGTAACGGTTGGGGCCGATGTAGACATTGGTCGAGACGATGCGCATGAAACCCTCCCCCTTGGTGTCATCGAATCGTAGCCCGGAAGTTTCGCTAGGTCACGAGAACAAAACAGGCCATTGCGCCTGGGGATGTCCGAGCTGGGACTACAGCTCGGCGAGCTGTCGCTTGCCCGCCCGCAGCGCCTCGCGCAGCGCGGGGGCGAGCGCCGGCACGCCCTCGTGGAGCGGATCCTCCACGACCACGAGCCCCGCGGGCTTCACCACGGCGAAGAAACCGGGACCCTGCGCGACGACCGGGAGCCGCACCGGGGCCTCGCCCAGGACCCCGGGAGGAAAGGTGATCAAGGGACCTCGCGCCATCGTGTCGAGTGTGCGCCCTCCGCGCGCCGAGTCCCACGAAAAACACGCGCCCCCGGCGTCGTCGACGGCCGGGGGCGCAGCGGGAGCGGGAGCGCGGCGGATTACTTCGCCTGGACCAGCTTCGCGTAGACCGACTTGTGCCGGCTCGCGGAGTTGCGGTGGACGACGCCCTTGTTGGCGGCCTTGTCGAGCGCCGAGAGGTACTCCTGGGCGGCGGTCTTGGCGACCGCGGGGTCCTCGCCCTTCGACGCCTTGGCGGCGCGCTTGGCCAGGGTCTTGAGACGGGATTTGACGCGCTGGTTGCGCAGGCTTCGCCTCGCGTTCTTGCGGGCGTTCTTGATGGCGGACTTGGTGTTGGCCATGGTCTGAAAAGGCTTGGGAAAAGCCCGAGCGCCCGTTTGAAGTCAAGGGTCAATTCCCGTCGCGCCCGGGGCGATGACGGGCCGCCCGACCGGACCCTCTCCCGCCGCATGCATCCCTTCACGGTTGGCGCCTTGAACGGAACGCGCCGCCTCGTGCGACTCGCCGGGCTCGGCGCGTCCGGACCCGTGGCGGCCGAGGCTCCGCCCGTCTTCGACGCCGAGGGCGACGCGGCGAGCGACCTCATCCGCGAGACCCTCGGGCGCGAGGGCCCCGTGATGATCGCCCGGATCGGGCACACCGAGCTCGAGGCGATGCTGCGCCGCAAGCTCCAGACCGACCGCTCTTGGGCCGCCAACGCCCGGCGCTACGTCACCGGCCGCCTCGGACCGTTCTGGTGGGACGAGCCGCTGTGTTGGGAGCTGGTCAACTCGTCGGGCTTCTTCCCCTGCGAGTCGCGTGCGCTCGAGGCCTTCACCGGGCGCTACCTGGCCGACCTCGGCGAGGTCGACATCCTCGGCTCGTGGCTGCCCGGCGAAGAGGCGGTCCGCCACGCCTTCCCGCGGGCGCGGCGCGTCCCGCTGCGCGATCTGGAGCCGTTCTGGGCGCGGACGCCGTGGACCACCGCCCTCGCGGGCCGGACCGTGCTGGTGGTGCATCCCTTCGAGACGAGCATCCGGGCGCAGTACGCGCGGCGCGAACGCCTCTTCGCGGACCCGCGGGTCCTCCCGGAGTTCGAGCTCGTGACCCTCCGCGCCGTCCAGTCGCTCGGCGGCCGGGCCGGGGACCATGCGACGTGGTTCGCGGCCCTCGAGGCGATGTGCCGGCGGATCGACGGGATGGCGTTCGACATCGCGCTCATCGGGGCCGGGGCCTACGGGCTGCCGCTCGCCGCGCACGTCAAGCGGCTCGGGCGCAAGGCCGTGCACCTCGGCGGCGCGAGCCAGCTCCTCTTCGGGATCCGCGGGGCGCGTTGGGAAGAGCGGCCCGAGTACGCCGCGCTCATGAACGGGCACTGGGTCCGGCCCGTGGCCGACGAGAAGCCCGCGGGGCACGCCAACGTCGACGAGGGCCGCTCCTACTGGTGACCCTCGGGGGTTGCCAGCGGGCGGGGCGCCCGGAAGCCTCCGCGCGATGACGCCCGGCCCGTTCGAACTCCTCTCCACCGATCCCCTCGGCGCCGCCCGGCGCGGGCGGCTGCACACGCGTCACGGGATCGTGGATACGCCGATCTTCATGCCCGTCGGCACCCAGGCCACGGTCAAGTCCCTCACGCCCGCCCAGATCCGCGAGACCGGGGCCCGGATCATCCTGAGCAACACCTACCACCTCGCGCTCCGTCCCGGATCGAAGCTCATCCGCGACCTCGGCGGGCTGCACCGCTTCATGGCGTGGGACGGGCCGATCCTCACCGACAGCGGCGGCTTCCAGGTCTACAGCCTCGCCCGGCTCCGACGCGTCACCGACGAGGGGATCGCGTTCCAATCCCACCTCGACGGCGCGCGCGTCTTCCTCGGCCCGCGCGAGGTCATGGGCCTGCAGATGGATTTCGGCTCCGACATCGCGATGGTCATCGACGAGTGTCCGCCTCACCCGTGCGACCGCGACGCCTGCGCGCGCGCGATCGCGCGGAGCACCCGCTGGGCGCGCGCCTGTCGCGACATCGCCGCCGACGCGGGCTTCCTCGCGGCCGGGCGTCACGTCTTCGGGATCGTCCAGGGCTCGACCTACGACGACCTCCGGCGCGAGGCGGCGGAGGCGCTGGTGGCGATGGATTTCCCGGGCTACGCCATCGGCGGCGTGGCGGTCGGCGAGGGCGAGCCGGAGATGTTGCAGCAGGTCGCCGCGACCGCGCCGCATCTTCCCCCCGACCGGCCGCGCTACACCATGGGCCTGGGCACCCCGGCGCAGATCCTCAAGATGATCGCGCTCGGGGTGGACCTCTTCGACTGCGTCCTGCCGACGCGGCTCGCCCGCAACGGATCCGCCTACACCCCCGACGGCGTGGTCAACCTCCGCAACGAGCGGCACCGCGGCGTCGACGCGCCGCTCGTCGAGGGCCTCGACAACTACACCTGCCGCCACTTCTCGATCGGCTACCTGCGCCATCTCGTGATGGCGGGCGAGATCCTCGGCTGCACCCTGCTCACCCTCCACAACGTGGGTTTCTACCTCGACCTCATGCGCCGGGCGCGCGCGCACCTCGAGGCGGGCGACTTCACCCCGTGGAGCCGCGCATGGATCGCCCGCTACGAGGCCGGCGGCGCCGGGCCTTGACGAGCCGGCGGCCGACGCGGTTTGGTGTCCGGCTGTCATGCTCACGATCGCCGACGTCTCCAAGGCCTACGGGCCGCGCACGCTCTTTTCCGACGTGTCGCTCTTCATCGCGCGGACCGACCGGTTCGGGCTCGTCGGCCCCAACGGCGCCGGCAAGTCCACGCTCTTCAACCTCATCCTCGGGGAGGAGACGCCCGACACGGGCACGATCACCTGGGAGCGCGGCTCCGACTTCGGGTTCCTTCCGCAGGAGAGCGCGCCCGCGGGCGAGGAGACCGTCCTGCAGATCGCGACCAGCGGCAAGGTCCTCGACCCCGACGCCCTGGAGAACATCGAGGACATGGACTGGACCCTCGAGCCGCGCGCCAAGGCCGTGCTCGCCGGGCTCGGCTTCCGCGAGACCGACCACGACCGCCCGGCGAAGTCGTTCTCCGGCGGCTGGGTGATGCGCGCCCACCTCGCGCGCCTGCTCGTGGGCGAGCCCGCGCTGCTCCTGCTCGACGAGCCGACCAACCACCTCGATCTCGAGGCGCTGCTCTGGTTCCAGGACCACCTCACCCGCTACCCGGGCGGCCTCGTCGTGATCTCGCACGACCGCGCCTTCCTCAACGCCCTCTGCACGGGCATCCTCGAGCTGCGCGGCGGCACGCTCCACCGCTACACCGGCGACTACGACGACTTCCTCGCCGAGAAGGAGGCCCGCAAGGCGCAGCAGCTCGCGCAGTTCAAGAACCAGCAGCGCGAGATCGCCCACCTGCAGAAGTTCGTCGACCGCTTCGGGGCCAAGGCCTCGCTCGCCTCCCGCGCCAAGTCCAAGGAGAAGCAGATCGAGCGGCTCAAGGACGACGCGATCGACGCCCCCGAGGAGGACCTCCGCCGGGTGAACTTCCGCTTCCCCCAGCCGCCGCGCTCCGGGCTCAAGGTCGTGACGATGGAGAACGTCGTCCAGGCCTACGGCGACCACGTCGTCTACCGCGACCTCAACCTCGAGATCGAGCGCGGCCAGCGGATCGTGCTCGTCGGGCCCAACGGCGCCGGCAAGTCCACCCTGCTCAAGATCCTCGCCGGGGTCGTGTCGATCCAGGGCGGCGCGCGCACGCTCGGGAGCAACGTCGTGCCCGGCTACTTCGCCCAGAACCGTGCCGACAATCTGGATACGTCGGCCACCGTGCTGGAGAACGTGATGGATCTGCGCACCGCCGCCAACGAGCTCACCGAGCAGAAGGCGCGGACGATCCTCGGGGCGTTCCTCTTCCGCAAGGACGACGTCTTCAAACGGGTTTCCGTGCTCTCCGGCGGCGAGAAGTCGCGCCTCGCCCTCGCCCGCCTGCTCGTCGACCCGCCCAACCTTCTCCTGATGGACGAGCCCACGACGCACCTCGACATCGCCTCGATCGACGCGCTCGTCCACGCCCTCTCCCAGTACGAGGGCACGTTCATCTTCATCAGCCACGACGTCTACTTCATCCGCGCCCTCGCAAAGACGGTCCTCCACGTCCACTCCGGCCGGCTCACGCCCTACGCCGGCGACTACGACTACTACCTCGACAAGTCGCGGGCGACCAACGAGCGCGCCGCGCTGACCGCGGGCTTCACCGACGCGCGCCCGGTGCAGGCCCCGGCGAAGCCGACGCCGGCCGCCGCCGCCCCGCGAACGCCGGCGAAGGAGCTGCGCCGCCTCCGGGTCGAGGTGGGGCGGCTGGAGGAGCGCGTCGCGCGGCTCGAAGCCTCGCAGGCCGAGCTCACGACGGCGCTGGAGGCCCCCGAGACCTACACCACTCCGGGCCGCGCCCAGCTCCTCAACCGCGAACTCTCCGAGGTGACCGACCAGATCCAGGAGGCGACGCGCGCCTGGGAGACGGCGGCCTCGGAGCTCGAACGCGCCGGGGGCTGACCGGTCGAGGACCGCCCCGAAAAGCCGGGGATGAACCCCGGCCCACGATGAACCCCGGCCCACGATGAAGGCCCGCGACGGGCCGGGAGTCAGAGCGATCCGGACGGCCCCTCGACGATCAGACGCAGCGCGTCGACGCGCAGGCGCGCGCCGTCGATCGCCGCGGCCACGCGCTTGACCTGCTCGCGGGCGAGCTGGACCTCGTCGTCGCGCACGTGGTCGTTGATCCTGCGGAGGTCGACCAGCCGCTGCAGCTCCGCGCCGAGGGCCTCGCGGGCGCGCGCCCGGGCGGCGTCCTTGACGGCGCGGCTGCGCGCCTCGGCGAGTTCGGTCGAGCCCTCGAGCATCGCCTTGAGCACCGCGGCGTTGAAGCCGGGGCGCTCGAGGAAACGATGGATGTCGGCGTCGACGAGGTCGCGCGCCAGCTCGTCCTCGTCGTGGTCGTCGGTGCGGTCGCGCCCGCGCAGATCGACGACGACGCGCACCGGGGTCGGCGCGAGGAACCGCTCGACGTGCCACTTCGCGTCGGCCACGGCCTCGAGGACGAAGCTCGTCTCCAGCACGATGTTGGGATCGTCGGCCTCGAGGAAGGCGAAGGCGGTCGTGCCCGCGGGGGAGTCGAGGAGGAGGTCGAACGAGTCGCGCACGAGCGGGTGGTCGGCGGAGAGGAAGGCGATGTCCTCCCGGGCGATCGCGCGGGGCCGGTCCCAGGTCGCGAGCATTCCGTCGCGAGGGAGCGACGGATAGGCCTCGACGAAGGCGTGGGCCGGATCGAGGTGGACCTCGCCGGTCTCGTGTCGGGCCACGCGCACGCCGAAATGCTCGAGGATGTCGTCGAGGAGGTCGCGCAGCGCCGGGTTCGCATCCTCTTCCCGGATGCGCTCGATGACGCGGCGGGCGACGTCGGCGTCGAAGGAGTTCAGCTCGAGCAGCCGGTCGCGCCCGCGGCGGAGCTTCTCGGAAAGGGCGGCGCGAAACGCCGCCGTCTCGGCGACGAGCGTCTCCCGCGCGGCGGCGTGCCGGGCCGCGGCCTCGCGGGCCGCCGCGGTCGTCCTGCCGGCGTCGGCCCCGGCGGCGGTGGCGAGGACGAGGAGGCGCTCGCGAAACGCGGCCTGGTATTCCGCGCCCCCGTGGAGCGGAGTCTCGAAGGCGTCGAGCCCGCGGTGGTACCAGTCGAGGACGCAGGCCTCGGCCCCGCCGGGGAAATGGGGCACGTGGATGCGGATCGTCTCGGTCTGGCCGATCCGGTCGAGCCGGCCGATGCGCTGCTCGAGCAGGCCGGGATTCAGCGGGAGGTCGAAGAGCACGAGGTGGTGGGCGAACTGGAAGTTGCGCCCCTCGCTCCCGATCTCGGAGCAGACGAGGAGCTGCGCGCCCTCGGGCTCGGCGAACCACGCGGCCTGCCGGTCGCGCTGCACGAGCGGGAGACCTTCGTGGAACACGCCGACGCTTGCGTTGATCCGCTCGAGCAGGGCGGCCTTGATCGCCTCGGCCTTGCGCTGCGAGCGGCAGATCGCGAGGACCTTGCGCCCCGGTTCGGCCCGCAGGAACTCCGCGAGCCAGTCGATCCGCGGATCGTCCTTGAAGGTGTGACGGATCGCGGACCCGGCCCCCGTCTCCTCGGCTTCGAGCTCGCGGGCCCCGCGCGCGAGGAGCGCCGGATCGGCGCCCGCGACCTCGACCGGCACGAGGCGCCGCTTCGGGAAACCCGTCATCGCCGCCCGGGTGTTGCGGAACATCACGCGGCCGGTGCCGTGCTGGTCGAGGAGACTGCGGATGAGCGCGGCCCGCGCCGCCGCCGCGCCGGTCTCGAGGGCGGCGAGGTGCCCGGCGAGCCCCTCGGTATCCTTGTCGAAGATCCGCGCGAGCGCGGCGCGGTCGTCGACGGTGAGCGGTCTCGCGTCGACGACCTTGGCGGCGATCTCCGCGACGGCCCCGAACCCCTCGGCCTCGGCGACGAACGACGCGTAGTCGTCGTAGCGGTCCGGGTCGAGCAGCCGCAGGCGCGCGAAGTGGCCCGGGAGCCCGAGCTGCGTCGGCGTCGCGGTGAGCAGGAGGAGTCCCGGGCTCTTGCGGGCGAGGCGCTCGGCGAGCGCGTAGTGCGGGCTGGTCGTTTCCGGCGTCCACTCGAGGTGGTGCGCCTCGTCGATCACGACCACGTCCCACCCCGCCTCGACCGCCTGATCGCCCCGCGTCCCGCTCCCGGCGAGGAAGTCGACGCTGCAGAGCACGAGCTGTTCGGAAAGAAAGGGATTCGACGGCGGCTCGCCGGCCGAGGCGGCGGCGCAGCGCTCCTCGTCGAAGATCGAGAACCAGAGGTTGAAGCGCCGCAGGAGCTCGACGAACCACTGGTGGACGAGCGACTCGGGCACGAGGATGAGGACGCGCCGCGCCCGGCCGACCGCGAGCAGACGTTGGAGGATCAGGCACGCCTCGATGGTCTTCCCCAGCCCGACCTCGTCGGCGAGGAGCACGCGCGGGGTCTGCCGCGAGGCGACCTCGTGGACGACGTAGAGCTGGTGCGGAATCAGGTCGAGGCGACCGCCGAGGAGGCCGCGCACCTCGCTCTGGCGGGACCGCCACCGCGCCCGCAGCGCGCGCTGGCGCAGCGCGAAGACCCCGGAGGTGTCGACCCGCCCGGCCATGAGCCGCTCCTGCGGCAACCCGACGCTCGTGACGTCGGAGATCTCGTCCTCGCGCACGCGCCGCCCGCCGCAGGAATAGACGAGAAGGCCGTCGACCTCCTCGACCGATTCGATCGTGAAGGCCGCCCCGTCGCGGCTCGCGACCGACTCGCCGGCCGCGAAGCGCACGCGCTCGAGCACGGGCGTGTTGGCCGCGTAGATCCGGGTCTCGCCCGTCGCGGGGAACGAGATCGTGACGCGGTTGCGATCCACGCCGGCGACGAGCCCGAGCCCGAGCTCGGGTTCGCGCCCGCTGACGCAGCGTTGACCGACGAGAGTGGGAGACATCCGGCCATTCAGGTCGCAGCCGGCCCCGGTGCGGAAGGATAAAGTTCCACCCGCGCCGCCGCGCAGGCCGGGCTTGCGTCCCGAAGTCGCCGGGTCGACGGTTTGCGACAGCGGACGAGCCGTCGCGCCCATGCCCCCGGAAAGACCAGAGGAACGATCGTGGTACGCACAGAACATCCAGCCCCATGAGGCGATGTTGCGCGCCTGGCTGAGCCGACGGTTTCCCGAGGCCGGGGAGGTCGACGACATCCTGCAGGAGACCTACCTGCGGGCGATCGAGGTGCGCGATCGCGGCACGCTCTTCGCCCCGAAGGCGTTTCTCTTCACCACGGCGCGCAATCTCGCGCTCGACAGCGTGCGCCGCTCCAGCCACCGGCGCCACGAGCCCCTAGCGGAATCGGCGGCGTCGGACGTTCCAGACGGAGAGGCCCCCGTCCCGGAACAGGTGGCCCGTCACCAGGAGATCGAACTTTTGCATTCGGCCATCGACTCGCTTCCGCCGCAGTGCCGGCAGATCTTCGTCATGCGGCGGCTTCGCGGCCTCTCGCAGCAGGAGATCGCCCGCGAACTGGGGCTTTCGGTCAACACCGTCTCGGCCCAGCTGACCATCGGTCTGCGCAAGTGCTCGGAGTTCTTCGAGCGCCACCTCGGAGACGACCGCCGATGAGCGCAGCGGGGCCGGATCGATCGCCGGAGGCGGCGCGGATCGACGAGGACGCGGCGCGGTGGTTCGTGCGGCGCGACGCCGGGCTCGACCCTGCGGAGCGGCGCGAGTTCGAGGCGTGGCTCGCCGCCGATCCGCGACACGCTGCACGGTTCGCCCGGCACGAGGCCACCTGGTCGCGCTTCGCCGCGCTCGAAGAGGTCTCGGGCACTTCCGCCCCGGGCGGGGCGCCGGTCCTCCGGCCGCCTCCCGCCGCGTGGCGTCGTCGCCTGCTTGCGGCGGGCTCGGTCGCCGCAGTGCTGGCCGTGGGCGTGATCGGCTGGATGCTCCGCAAGGAGCGAGGCGAAGTCGTCGCCACGGTCGAGGCGCACGAGTTCCGCGCGGCGGCCTACCAGAACGGGATCCTGCCCGACGGTTCGATCCTCGAGCTCAACACGGGCGGCGGCGTGCGCATCGTTTTCAACGAACGAGAACGCACGGTCTGGATGCTCTCCGGCGAGGCCCACTTCCACGTGGTGAGCGATCCGCGGCGCCCGTTCGTCGTGCATGCCGGCGGTGCGGTGGTGCGGGCGGTTGGGACCGCTTTCAACGTCCGCCTCACCGAGTCCGCGGTCGAGGTGCTGGTGACGGAGGGCGTGGTCCGCCTGCACCCGGCGCGCCCCGCCGCCGCGGGCGGGGGGGGGCGAGAGATGGTCGAGCGCCAGCGCTCGATCGTCGCGTTCGAGGGAGCGGGCGCGGGGGAGCCGGAGGTCGTCGACACACTCAGCGCGGCCCAACTCGAAGAGTTGCTCGCCTGGAAGCCAGCGACCCTCGAGTTCTCGGGCGCGCCGCTGGAGGCGGTCGTCACGGCCTTCAACAAGCGCAACCGCGTGCGCCTCGTCCTCGCCGACGCGGCCCTCGGGCGCCTCCCGATCGACCTCACCTTCCGCTCCGACGACGTGGGCGCCTTCGTGCGCATGCTGGAGATCACCTTCAACATCCGCTCGGAGCCGCGCGGGGCGGAGGAGATCGTCCTTCACCCGTCGCGATGAACGCGCGCCACCCGGAGGCCGTCGCGGGCAAGACGATCCCCAGCGGTCTCCCGGCGAGGATTCGTTTCCAAAGTTTTCGTTTCCGCGTTTAGTGGTTTGGTCCCGACCGGACGTTTCAGGAGGTGGTCAACCTGCTCCCGTGCCCCACCATGGTTCGCAATCTCCCCGCTATCCGTCTCCCGACGGGTGCCGTGGCGTTGCTGCTGTTCGGTGTGCTGGTGCAGGCGGCCGCCTGTCGCGTCTCCGCCTCCAACGTGGAGACCGAGCGACAGGAGTACGCGATTCCCGCCGGGCCGGCGATCGCCAGCATCCGGCAGGTGGCTCGGCAGAGTGGCGCCAACATCGTCATCGATGCCGAGGCCGCCCGCGGGGTGCACACGCCGGCACTGGAGGGAAGGTTCACACCGCAAGAGGCGCTCGAGCGACTGCTCGAGGCCTCGCCGCTCCGGGTCGTGCAGGACGGGCTCACGCTCTCCTTCTCGATCAAGCGGCGGGCGGCGGAGCCTCCCGGTCCACCCGGCGGCGGATCGCCAACCCGGAACCCGGATGCAGCCCCGCCTGAAATGAACGAAAACAAGAACGTGTTCGATCCCGTCCGCCGCGCGCTCGTCGCCGCCGCGGCCGCCTTCACCGCAGCACAAGGTCCCGCGCAGACCGTCGCGCCGGGGGGCGACCCGGCCGAGGAGCCGGTCATCCTCTCGCCCTTCGTCGTCGATGCCGGCCAGGACTCCGGCTACGTCGCAACCAGTTCGCTCTCCGGAACGCGTCTGAACTCTTCGCTCCGTGACATCTCCGCCGCCATCTCCGTCGTGACGCCCGAGATGATGCGCGACCTCGGAGTGACGAACATCCAGGCGCTGGCCAACTTCATGCCCTCCGCCGAGCGCGACGTGCAGGCCTACAACAGCGCGATGAACAGCGCCGGCGGCACCCGCATCCGCGGAATCTTCGTGGCCGGAAACACGACCAACTTCTTCGCCACTCCCTGGAGGCTCGACTCGTACAACCTCGATCGCATCACCCAGAACCGGGGCCCGAACTCCCTGCTCTTCGGCGTCGGCAACCCGGCCGGCCTGATCACCGGCACCTCGAAGCAGGCCCGCTTCAACGACACCCGGGGACTGAACTCCGTCGGCGTCACGGTCGACTCGGAGGGCTCGCTCCGCGCAACGCTCGATTACAACCAGGTGCTCGTGAAGGATCGCGTGGCGGTGCGCGTCGCACTGCTCGACAACAACGAGCGGATGTTCCAGTCCCCGTCCAAGTGGGACGAGCAGCGGCTCTTCCTCACCGGGACCGCCCACCTCCACCGGAAGGGGAACCTCCGCACGACGGTGCGTGCCGATGCGGAGTGGACCCGGGCCGACCGGATCCTTCCCGAGTACCGGCCCCCGCAGGACGCCATCACGCCATGGATCGCGGCCGGCTCGCCGACGGTCGCCGGCGTGGCCCCGGCCGCGAATCCCGCGAACCTTCCCCCTTCCCTCACCCGGGCTTTCGGAGCCAACACCCTCCTCGTGATCGACGGCTCCACCACGGCGGTGCCGGTCCTCAACTGGCTCAACACCGCGCGCGGGACCGAGCGCACGCTCCCGGGCACGACGGAGCGGTTGCGCCTGCAAAAGGACTCCCCGATCCCCTTCAAGCCGAACTACAACGGCCCGGTGCGCTCCAGCGACTACGAGGGCGGTTCCTACGCCTTCTTCCTCGAGCAACAGCTCGCCAAGGACCTCTTCTTCGAGATCGCGCACGCGAAGGCCGTGCTCGATCGCGACTGGGTGCGCGGCGAGGGCGGCGACAACGCCCGCATCCAGGTCGACGCCAACCAGACGCTGCCCAACGGGGCCCCCAACCCGAACGTCGGAAGGTTCTTCGTGGAGGGGAATCCGCGCGTCTCGCGCGAACACTCGGAGAACCGGGAAACCCGCTTCACCGGCGCGTGGTCCTACGACGCCACGAAGATCCGTTCTTGGCTCGGCCGCCACCAGATCGCGGCCCTCTTCAACTCCATCGAGAACGAGGGCGGCGCCAACGACATGCGCGAGGTCAACACGACCCCGCTCCCCGGATTCAGCTCGCAGCTCGACAACATCCAGAACCGGGTCATCCGCCGCACCTACCTCTTCCAGGGAAGCGACGTCTGGCTCGATGGAAAGACCTTCGGGAGCCTGGCACCCGTGCGCGAAGGCGGCGTGAGCTCGGAGTTCCTCCCCGTCGTGTCGATCACCGGAACGCGCACCAAAATCGACGGCTGGACCCTGGGCACCCAGAGCAAGTTCGCCGACGACCGGCTCGTATTCACCTACGGATACCGCCACGACCGGCTCGAATCGTTCGGCCTCGATCCGGCGCGCTCCGGCCGCAACGGCAACGGCCTGCTCCCGAACTGGCGTGACGTGCCGCTCGTCCGCAACGCCCGCCAGGACACGGACACCCGGACCTACGGTCTCGTCGCTCACGTGACCTCCGCGGTTTCGCTCTTCTACAACAACTCCGAAACCGTCGACCTCGGCTCCGGTCAGACCGACATCTTTGGCGTGCCCTTGCCCATTCCGCGCGGCGCCGGCAAAGACTACGGCGTCAAATTCGGGCTGCTCGACGGCCGCCTGCTCGGCACGTTCTCCTACTTCGAGTCCGGCGTGCTCAACCAGTTCTCCTCGACCCTCTCCGGCGCGCCCGCCCAGGGCAACGAGATCGCCCGCGCGGTCGGCCGCAACGACCTTGTCGTACTCGAAACCGGACGCGACACCCTCGACACCGAGATCGACGGCTTCGAGCTCGAGCTCGCCTACAACCCGACCGCCAACTGGCGGGTCGCCTTCAACGCGAGCCGGATCAACAACGAACAGGCCAACGTCGTCGACCGGACGGGCGGCTACCTGACCGGCACGATCTTTCCGCTGCGTTCGCAGTTCGGAGGCGTGGTGCTCTCCAACGGTCGCACCGTCGCCCAGCAGATCGACATCATGGAGAGCGACTACAACCGCCTGAAGGTCGCGCAGGAGGGGCGGCCGGCGCGGGAGCTGCGCCAGTGGAACGCGAACCTTCTCACCAACTACGCCTTCGACAGCGATCGCCTGCGCGGCTTCAGCATCGGCGGCTGGGTGCAGTACCGCGGCAGGCCGGTGATCGGCGTCCGGGCCGATCCCGCCACCGGCATCATCGACACCTCGGAGCGCATCCTCGGGAACGACTTCGTGCTCGTCGGCGCCAATGTCGCCTACCAGCGCGCGCTCCGGAACGAGATGCGGCTGCTCCTGCGCCTCGGCGTGAGCAACCTGCTCGGCGAGGACGACTTCATCCAGAAGGAAGCCGAGGCCGTCCAGGGCCTCGTCACGGAACAGGCGATCCAGCCCCCGCGACTCTGGCAGTTCACCGCCGAGTTCGACTTCTGATCGCTGGAAAGCGATCCGTGCAAGCCTATCCTGATGAGGCCGACAACCAACCTTCCCTTGCGTCCCGCCAACGTCCGCGACCGCATTGTCGCCGCCGCCATTCTGCTTTGCGGGGTCGTCGCGCCGCAGGCGTCCGCGAACGAGGCGCCCGATGTCGGCGGCCTCGTCGTGACCGTCGTCGATCGACCGCCCTCCGGCCCGCAAGTCCGGGTTTCCCAACCGCTCGGGGGCAAGGGCCCGACCAGCATCCGCTATTATCCGCCTTCGCCCCGCAAGGTCGGGGCGGGCTCGCCGAATCCCACCGACCCGGAAGGCGGGGTCTTCCACGTCCGCGACCGCGACCTCGGCCAGACCTTCACCGCCCCGGCGGATCGGCCCTTCCGGCTCGATGCGATCACGCTGCGGGTCGGCCCGGTCGCCTACGACTCGCTCGCCGGCCTCGGGACACCGCGCATGCTCCTTCAGATCCTCGCGGTCGCGGGGAAACCCGTGGTGCACGACAACGGCACCACCGCCCCGGGCCTGACCGTGAGCCGGGGCTATCCCGGGGTCCCGGAGGCCGACGACTACATCACCGGTGAAACCTACGCCTCGCTGCTCACCGTCGGCGGCGGCGTGCTCCCGGCCGGCCTCCGCGCAGGGGAGACCGATCCCAAGGGGCCGGTCGAGCACAGCTCCGGCACGCTCCTGCGCTTCGAGATCCCCGCCGCGCACCGCATCGTCCTGTATCCGGGTCGCACCTACGCCTTCATGGTCGGCTTTGAGGAGCCGGGGGCGGAGCGCTCCCTCGCCCTCGACAACTATGATTATCTGAACCTACGCGACGCCCCGGCCGTCCTCGAGCGGACCGGTCCGTACCCGGGCGGCCATGCGATCCGACGCGAAGGCTCGCTCGAGCACCCGCACACCCGCGTGGCCGAGGCGTTCTCCTCCAACCCCGCGGCCTCGGCCTTCCCCCCGCGGACGGTGCGCCTCGCCCAACAGCCGGGAACCTGGGGCCGGCCCGACGTCGACACCTATCGCGATCTGGTCTTCTGGATCGAGGGCTCCGATGTCGCCGCCTCGGCCCCCTGATCCGCGCACCCGCTCCCCGTGAACCGACGCACCTTCGGAAAGGGCCTCCTCGCCGCCGCGGGCGCCGCCGCGCTGGGGGATCGCGCCCGCGCCGCCGCGCCCTCCGCCTCCGTCGCGCGGATGCATGTCGGCGGCGACTACCACGCCGTCGTCGGCGGGCGGCAGGCCGACATGACGAGCGAGGCGAACCTCGACTACAACCTGCGCCACGGCATCCGGCACCTCACGATCCACGTGCCGAACCGGCCCGACGGCGCCGGGTGGGACCTCGACGCCCTCCGTCGCATGCGGGACAACTGCGACCGTCGCGGCGTCGTCTTCGAGGCGATCCGGATGGACCCGACCTACATCCGCCTGCGGGACCGCGACGCGCGCGAGCGCGAGCTCGACGTCGTCCTGGCCAACATCGTCAAGGCGGCCGCCGTGGGCGTGAAGGTGATCACCTACCACTGGACGGTCATCCCCATCCGCCGCAATCGCGCCACCCTCGGGCGGGGCGGCTCGACCTACGTCGGCTTCAAGCTCGAGGAGGACTGGCGCTCCCTTCCCGTCACCGAGGCCGGAAGAGTCGATTCCGACGAGTATTGGGAGCGCATCACGCGCTTCCTCCAGCTGGCCGTGCCCGTCGCGGCCGCGAACGACGTGCGCCTTGCCTGCCACCCGTACGATCCGCCCGCGCTGCCCTTCGGCTATCAGGGCGTCGACAACTGGGACTCGCCGGACGTGTTCGCCTCGATGAAGCGTTACGAGGCCGTCGTCGACAGTCCGTACAACGGATTCCAGATCTGCGTCGGCACGATCGCCGAGGGTCTGCGCAACCCCCGGGTCGAGGCGCCGCCCATCGTCCGGCATTTCGGCGCGCGGGGGAAGATCCACGCGGTTCACCTGCGCAACATCCGCGGCGGCCTCCACGACTTCGATGAGGTGTATCCGGACAACGGTGACATCGATTTCGCCGAGATCGTGCGCATCCTGAGGGAGGTCGGCTTCGCGTGGTCGATCTGCCCGGACCACCTGCCCGCCCACCCGGACGACACCGACAAGCTCCAGGCCTTCGCGTATGCCTCGGGCTACCTCCAGGCGCTGATCCAGGCTGCGGGCGCGGCGTAAACTCGACCGGGTCGGCGAGGACGACCTCGGAGCGGCGCTTGTCGCCGTGCGCGAACCGGATCATGGTGGGACGATGCAGCCTCTGAGCGGTCGGTTTTCCCGGATTGTCCTACTGGCGGGCGTGCTCGATACCGGCGCGGCCCCGGCCGCCGACCTCCCGACGGCCGACGAGATCGCCGCGATCGTGCTCGCCCACGCGCCGGCGATCCCCGCGGTGGACTTCCCTGCCCGCGACCACGGGGCGGTCGGCGATGGCGCGACCGACGACGCGCCCGCCCTGCGCAGGGCCGTGCGCGCCGCCCACGAGGCGGGCGGCGGCCGCGTCGTGCTCGATGCGGGCGTGTTCCACCACGCCGGTCCGCTCGTCCTGCTCAGCGGCGTCGAGGTCCACGTGGCCGAGGGTGCGACGTTGTCCTTCAGCCCGGACCCGTCGCACTACCTGCCGCCCGTGCTTTCACGCTGGGAGGGCACCATGATGTTCGGCCACTCGCCCATGATCTACGCGGCGTACGCCACCAACATCGCGCTCACCGGCCGCGGCACGATCGACGGCAATGGCGGGAAAACCTTCGCCGGCTGGCGGCCGCGCCAGGCGGACGACCAGCGCGCCCTCCGCGAGATGGGCGGCGCGCGCCACCTGCCGCTGCACGACCGCGTCTTCGGCGACGGGCATTTCCTGCGGCCGGGCATGATCCAGTTCTTCGGCTGCGAACGCGTGAAGATCGCCGACCTCACGATCGTCGACTCGCCCTTCTGGGTCGTACATCCGGTCTTCTGCCGCTACGTCCACGTCACCGGCGTGACGATCGACAGCATGCGGCTCAACAACGACGGGGTCGACCCCGACTCCAGCGCCTACGTGCTGATCGAGCACTCCCGCTTCCGCACCGGCGACGACGCCGTCGCGATCAAGTCGGGCCGCGATCACGACGGCCGCCGCCTCGCCGTGCGCTCCGAACACATCGTCGTGCGCCACTGCGATTTCGAAGTCGTCCACAACGGCGTCGCCATCGGCAGCGAGATGTCCGGCGGCGCCCGCAACATCCACGTCCACGACTGCCGCATCGGCGACGGCCGCAACCTGATCTACTTCAAGAGCAACCTCGACCGCGGCGGCGTGATCGAGGACGTGCATGTGCGCGACATCGTGGTCGACACCGCCGCGGTCTCGCTCGTGCGCTTCATGACCAACTTCCACGGCTGGCGCGGGGAGAACTTCCCCCCGGTCTTCCGGCGTTTCCTCGTCGAGAACGTGACGTGCCGCTCCGCCCCCGGGATCGGGATCTGGGCCGAGGGCCACGAACAGGCGCCGCTGGAGGACGTGGTCCTGCGCAACCTCACGATCGAAGCCTCCCCGCGCCCCTTGCGCCTGCGCCCGGGCGACGACGTCACCCTGGAGAACGTCCGCGTAAACGGCCGCCTCCTCACCACGGCCGACGGCGAGCCGCTCTCGACCCCCGTCGAGGTCAACCCCTGAACCGGCCCCCGCCCAACCGGGTGCGGCGAAAGGTCCGGGCCCGCTTCTTCGGGCGACAACCGCGCTTCCGCGGCCCGCCAGCCACTCGTCGCCGAAAGCGTGCGTCGCGGCGACGTTGGTCAGCCAGTCTTTCAGCGCAGGTCGCACGGCCGGGGTGCATTCCCTGTGGAGTTTGTTCGGGAGGCACGCCACTCGCCGAAGTGGAGAGGCGTGGAGGTGGTTGGGTGGGGCGTTCGCGGGCAACGCCGTCCGGAGGCCGGCGGCCACCAGGGGTCGACGTCCGGGCGCGGGGGAGCCGCGGGTCGGACCGCGTTGTATCTCGACGCCGAGGCGCGACTCGACCTCGAGAAGCAGGAGCGGCGCAAAACGAGGAGGATAGAAGACGTTCGACCCCCTCGCGCGCCGCATCGTAGGAGTTCGAAGAGCCATGACGTTTTCGCAGTTCGTCGAGCTTGTCACCCGGACGCCCGATGGAGCCGTCCTCCTGGAGGGCCGTCGCGCCATCCCCGCCTCCTCGGCCACGCGGGCCGAACGCCTGGCGAGAAGCCTTGCTCTGCGATTTCCCTTGTTGCGCTTCCGCTCCGGCAACGCGGAGGGGGCCGACGATGCCTTCTCGAGAGGGGTCGCGGCCAACGATCCCGGACGCCTGCAAATCGTGGCCCCGTACGCTTCCCACCGGATGAGCCTCCGCCATCCGGGCGCACGTTACGACTCGCCCGAATCACTGTCCGTCCCGCAGGAAGCCGCCATGATCCACCGCACTGCGACCGCCAGCCCGAAGAACCGCGGGCTGCTCGCCCAGCATCGCCGCAAGGGTCCGCTCGCGGCCAAGGCGGCCTACCTGATCCGCGACACGATGAAGGTGACCGGCCACTCGGAGGTGTTCCAGCGGCCCATTTGCGCCTTGTTCTATGTCAGCCTCGAAGATCCAGAGGCGGGGGGCACCGGACACACGATCCGGGTCTGTCGGCTGGAAGAGGTGCCGGTCGCGTTCCAAGACTCATGGGAGCAGTGGCCGACGGAATGAGCGCGGCCGCCCGACGGCTCCGGCTCCGGGCGCGACTCGGGTGGTCCTCGTGTTCACGGAAGCAAGCGCGCACCGGCTCCATCTCCACCACCTGTGGCTCGAAAACGCGCTCCCGGCCCGGGAGTCGGGCGGGCGGGCGCTTGTCCTGCCGACGAAGCGCTTCTTCCCGGATCCGTATCGGGCGGACCACGAATCCGCGCAACGGGTGTTTCTCCGGACAAAGGAACCGCTCCAGATTTCCGACCGGGACCGCGCCCTCGTCCAGGAGGCGGATCACGCAACCGAAATCGACGAGGCGCCGCGTCGGTCGGGCGCGCAGGGCGAACCCTCGCGAACGAGCCCCACCGGTGGTGCCGCTCGGACGCCCGCAACCGGCATCACCCGGCGGCGGGCCAGTCGGCGCAGAGCAACTCCGCCTATGCGACGACGGTCCGGACTGCTTCCTCCTGCAAGTTTGGAGGGGAGCCCTGCTTGTTCAGGATACCCCTCACCATCACGCGGATGTTCGCTCGTGCGCCTTCGCGAAGCGCCCAGTCGATCGTCGCGCTCTTGCGGACTTGTCTGATGAGTTCGGCGGCGATGACCTTCAGCTTGACGTCGCCCTTGGCATTCACGGCGGATTCGTTGGCGGCAAGGACGTCGAAGAAGCCGATCCCGTAATCGGTCAAGCCGAGGTTCTCGCTGCGCCTGGTCGCGGTGTCGAGTTACTTGGCGAGCTTGATCATCTGACCAAAGATGAGCCGGTTATCGCGCAGGCCGTTGTCCGTGATGAGATGCTTCGCGGGATGCCAACGCCCGCATCCTCCAGCAGGATGCGCGGCTCGAGTCGGGGCCGGTTCTCCCTCCCAATCCAAGTCAGTTCCGGCATTCACTTATTCGTCACGGCGCGGGAAATCTCTCGGGCTGCCAGCCCGCTGGCGGCCACGCCGGCACGGGCTGGCGCATTTGCGTGAGCAGGTCGCCCACGGCCTTGACCATCTTGCGGAACGAGCGGTTGCGACGATGGGCCAGGCCCATGTCGAAGACCGCGCTCATGGCTGGCTGGTCGCCGGTCTCAGAATAGGCACGGTCGGCGGGCATGAACTCTTCGAGCGCGCCCTTGGCGTCGCGTTTCGACTCGGGGTTGGCCGGCGGCTCGGCGTCCTTCGCGATGCCATATTGGCCCCGGAGAGATTCGAGGGCGGCCAGGAACCAGGTTTCGTATTCGCGATAGGCCACGACGACATCGCAAGGTTCGCCGCCGACCGCCTCGCGCGCCCAGACTCGCACCTGGGCGGCGAGCTCCTTCGGGCAGTCATCCTCGCCATCAAAGAGGATCACGACGGCGGCGCATTCGGGCTGGAGCAAGGCGAGGCGGACGCCGGCTTGAATGCCCTCCTTGCTGCGTAGCTGTGATTGGGTGCGCCGGATGGGCCGGCCCACACCGATGTGCTGGCAATGCGCCTCGGCGAGCAGCCTGCGGAGGAGGACGGGGGCCGCCGCGACTTCACCGTGGCCCTCGACAATTGGATACACCCTCATGCCAGGGACTCGAAGAGGTCGCCATTGCGGAGGTCGTCCGGGGCGGTGAACAGTTCGTCGGGATGAAGCGCGTTGGAACGGAGGAGTTCGCCCGCGCCCATGAGGTGCTGGCGCATGGCCTGCCGGGTGGCCTCGGAAGGCGGCAGCAGATGTGACGCGCCTTCCTGCCACGAAACGATGCGGAGGTTGGCGTCAGTAATCCACTTGGCGTCCAGCAACTCCGGACTGTGTGTGGTGACGACTACCTGCATGGATTTGGCAGCCTTGCGGAGCAGGTCGAGGACGGCGCCAAGCGCGCCGGGATGGATGGTGGCCTCCGGCTCCTCGATGACGAGGATGCTGGGGCTGGGTTTCTGAAACACGGCCATGATGAGGCCGAGCGAGCGCAGGGTGCCGTCGGACATGTTGAAGGCGTCGAAGGTGAGCTTTTTCTGGTCGCCCCATTGCTGCGCGAAGCTCATGGAAAGCTTATTTCCGTGCTTTTTGGGCGAAACCGACTTGGTGGCGGGAACGACGGATTCGAGAATGCGGTTGATGTCCGCCTTGGTGGCCGCTGCGCCATCGCCACGTGTGAGCTCCTGCAGGACGCTCGCAGCATTGCCGCCGTCGCGCTTGAGGGTCACGCCGCTGTCGGGATCCTGCATCTCTCGGAGTTTGGAAGGTTCGATGGAATAGACACGCATCGCGCCCAGCACCTTGAAGATGGGAGCGAACCGCTCATCACCGCCGACGAGTGGAAGGGCGAGAGCGGACGGCTCCAAGGCGGGAGTGAGACCCTCGACGTTGCTCTTCCATTTTTCGGAGCGGTCAAACCACCAGCGGTGACCGTCCTCTTTCCGCACGAGACATTGCTCGCGAACGATGCGATAACCGTAGTTGGGGAGGGCCTTTACTTCAAAGGCGAAGCGCCCGCCAACGATGCCGTTGATGGGGCCGAACTCGAAGGCGAGGCCGAGATTCGGCGGCGCGCTTCGGACTGAACTGCGGTTGCGAACCGGGGCGATGCCGCCTCGCCTGTCAAAAACAGCCTGCAAGGGCGAGGACATCGCCTCGGAGACGAAGCTGAAAGCGTCGGCCAGATTGCTTTTGCCGGAGCCGTTGCGCCCGACGATGAAGAGCGGGTTGTCAAAGCCGAGCGCGGCCGTGGGAAAGCTGCGGAAGCGCTTGAGGACCAATTTCGTGATGGGCGGCGATTTCATGCGTCGAGGGCAAGCTTATGGCGGGGAATCGGTTCACGCGAGCTTCCAGCGCAAGGTGAACAACAGCAACCTGTCGTCGTGGGGAGGTCGGGTTGTCGTTGGCTGCATCCCCGACTCTCGAGCGCGAGACGCGGCGGCAGCCAAGGGACCCCACGGCTGACAGGAGCCACTCCTTCAGGTCACTCGCGGCTGGAGCGAAGAGGAAAGCGGAAGCTCAAGGAGGATCGGTCCCGGGCCTGACCGCGTCGGGAGCGATTGACCCACGACAGCCCGCCGGCGCCGCCGCCTCACGACGGCGGCTGCGGGCTGCGTCGCCGTTCCGCGACGATCCCCCTCACCCGTTCATCACCCAACCCTTGCGGTAGGGGCGGGCGAGGTGGGTGTTGGCTTCGGCGTCGTCGGTCAGGCCGGTGCGTCCGTCGTAGGCGAGTTTCCGGCCGGCGCGGTAGGCGACGAGGCCGAGCATGAGCTGCTCGACCATCAGGCCCGAGTAGTCGAAGTTGCAGGAGGTCTTCAGGTCGCCCTTGGCGGCGTTGATCCACTCGCGCTGGAAGTGCGGGATCGAGGGCGTGAGCTCCGAGGCCGGGCGCGGACGGTAGTAGGTGAGGTCGGCGTCGCGGCCGTAGGGGAGGAGGAGGCGGTTGTTGAAGTCGGCGACGAGGAAACCCTTGTCGCCCTTGAAGAACGCGCCGTGCCCGATGGTGTTGAGATCGAGGAAGGGTTGCGGCGGGGGCGGGAGCGCACCGCCCTGGTACCACATCACCCGCACCGGGCCGCGCCAGTCGTTGGCGGGGTGGTCCCAGGCGGCGGTCAACTTCACCGGGGTGACCTCGGGATTGAAGGGATCGCCACCGGCCTCGACGGAGGTCGGATGGGTCGCGTCGATCACGCTCCAGACGAGGTCCATGGTGTGCGTGCCCATGTCGCCGACCTGGCCGCTCCCGAAGTCCCAATACATGTTCCAGTTGAGGCAGTTGTTCCCCGGTCTGGCCCCGAAGTAGCCGGGGTTGTAGGGATGTTCTGGAGACGGCCCGAGCCAGAGGTCCCAGTCGAGGGTGGAGGGCGCCGGGCCGGCGGCCGGGAGGTAGCCGGGCCGCGGGAGCTGGCGGTTGCCCCACGCGCGCGCCTCGCGGAGCTCGCCGATCGCGCCGTCGCGGATCATCTCGCGGATGCGGCGGAAGTTGTCGTTGGCGTGCCGCTGGGTGCCCATCTGGACGGCGAGCCGGTTGCGGTTCTTCAGGTAGACCTCGCGCACCGCGCGGGCCTCGGCGACGGAGTTGCCCAGCGGTTTTTCGCAGAAGACGTGTTTGCCGCGGTTCATCGCCCAGATGGAGATCATCGCATGGGTGTGGTCCGGCGTGCAGATCACGACCGCATCGATGTCCCGCTGCTCGAGACAACGGCGCCAATCGACGTGCGTCTTCGCCCCGGGGAACCGCGCCGCGGCCTCGGCGAGGGCGACGGCGTCGACGTCGCACAGGGCGACGACGTTCTCCTCGGCGAGCACGTTCCAGTGCGCCTGCCCGCGCCCGCCGGCGCCGATGAGGGCGATGTTGAGCTTGTTCGACGGAGCGGTGGCGCCGCGCAGCACGCCGCTCGGGAGGATGAGCAGCCCGGCGCCGACGGCGGCGGAGGACTTCAGGAAATCACGACGGACGAGGGGGCTTGGTTTCTTCATGGGGAGCGGGACGAGAGGGGGCTTCGCGACGGACCGGATCGTAGGCCGCGATCGCGCGACCCGTCGAGCCCGATGCCCGCAAGTGCCGGTGGTAGCAAGCGCGCTGATCGACCGCATGCGAACCGCTCCTCGACGCCCCGGGTCGTCGGCCCCATGCTGCCCGGACCATGCGCCGCCGAATCGCCCTCGCCGTCTTCCTCGTCACGCTTGCAAATCCCGGGGCCGCGAGCACCGAGTCGATCCTGATGACGGTGACGGGTCCCGTGCCCGCGGCGGAGGCGGGCGTCGCCCTGAGCCACGAACACGTGCTGGTGGATTTCGTCGGCGCGGCCGAGGTCGGCCCGCACCGTTACGATGCCGATGTCGTCTTCGCAGCGGTCCTGCCCCACCTCGTGCAGGCGCGGGAGCTGGGCGCGCGCCTGCTCGTGGAGTGCACCCCGGATTTCCTCGGCCGCGATCTGCGCCTCCTTCGCCGCCTCGGCGAGGCCGCGGGCCTTCGGATCCTCACCAACACCGGTCTCTACGGCGCGCGGGAGGGGCTGTTCCTTCCCGCCCATGTGGCGACCGAGACGGCGGCGCAACTCGCGGACCGCTGGATCGCGGAGTTTCGCGATGGCATCGGCGACACCGGCATCCGGCCGGGTTTCCTCAAGAGCGGCGTCAACGCCGCCGCGGAACTTTCCGCGATCGACGCGAAACTCGTCGAGGCGGCCGCGCTCACCCACCGCGCCACCGGCCTGACGATCGCCGTGCACACCGGGGCCGGGCCGGGTCTGGCGCAACTCGGGATCCTCGGCCGGCACGGCGTCGCCCCGGAGGCGTGGATCTGGGTGCATGCGCAAAGCGCGCGCGACGACGCGTTGCTCGCCGCGGCGGCGCAGGGGGCGTGGCTCTCCCTCGACGGACTGCGGCCCGAGACGGTGAAGCGCCACCTCGAGCTCGTCCGCCTCCTGCGCGGGCACGGGCTGCTCGGGCGGGTGCTGCTCTCGCACGACGCCGGCTGGTACGACCCGGCCAAGCCCGACGGCGGCCGCTTCCGCGACTACGCGCTCCTCTTCACCCGGTTTCTCCCGCTCCTGCGCGAGGAGGGTCTCGGCGAGGCGGAGATCGACACGCTCGTGCGCGGCAACCCGGCGCGCGCGTTCGCCATCGGGAAGCGGTTGCTCGACGCCCCGGGCTCTCCCTGAAAAGCCCGCGCGCGACCGCCTTGCCGATCGACACGCGGAAGCCGCGGGGTGCATGTTCCGCGAAATGAACCGCGCGCGACGGCCGCTCCCCCTTCTTCCGGGCCTGCTCCTGCTCGCGCCCGTCTTCGCCGCGCCGGTGGAGCGGCCCGGGATCGAACGCGACGCCGAGATCGTCTCGGTCAGTGGCGAGGGCTGGGTGCGCTTCCCCGGCGCGCCGGACTGGCTCGGGGCCGCGGGCGCGCAGGCGCTCACGGCCGGCGACACCCTGCGCACCGGCGCCTTCGGGCGGATGGGCGTACTCTTCGTCGACGGGGTCCAGCTCAAGCTCGGCCGCACGACCACGCTCGAGGTCAGGGAGGTCGCGACCCGCGCCGGCGCGGCGACGACCACCCTCTCGCTCCAGCGCGGCGAGATCTGGAGCCGGGCCAAGGCCGCGCCCGGCGGCGTGCGGGTGCAGACGCCCTCCGCCACCGCCGCGATCCGCGGGACGGACTGGGACCTCGTGGTCGACGAGAAGGGCACGAGCTTCCTCACCGTCCTGCGCGGGCGCATCGAGTTTTCGAATACGTCCGGGAGCCTGCTCGTCGGCGAGGGCGAGCAGGCGGTGGCGGAGGTCGGCAAGGCCCCGGTGCGGACGTTCGTCGTGCAGCCGCGCGAACGCGTGCAGTGGGTCTTCTCGCATCCGCTCGACGTCTCCCGGCTGGTCCCTTTCGCGACCGCCTCGAAACCCGCCGCCGTCGCCGCGCTCGAGGCCGCCCGCGCCCGGATCGCCGCGGCCCCGGCCGACCGCGCGGTGCGGCTCGCCCTCGCCGGCGCGCTCTTCGACGCCGGGGAGGAGGCCGCGGGCGCGACCGCCTTCGACGCGCTCCTCGCCGACGATCCGCGCGACGTCCGCGCCCTCGCCTTTCGCGGCCTGCTCGCCCTGCGGGCCGGCACGACCGACGAAGCGGAGGTCTTCTTCGACCGGGCGATCGACGCCGCGGCGCTGCGGCCCGCCGAGGCGTTGGAAGCCCGGCTCGGGCTCGTCGGCGTCCTCGCCCACCAGGGGCGGCTGGAGCGCGCGGTCGCCGAGGTCGAGGCGCTCGCCGCCCGGCCCGACGCCCCGCCGGTCGTCGGCATCGTCACCGCGCACGTGCGGGCCTTCACGGGCGACTTCGTGGGCGCGCTGGCGCTCGCGGACGCGTTCGCCGGGCGCTTCCCCGGCGATGCGCGTTTCCCTCTCCTGCGCTCGGGCCTGCGGCTCGTGCTCGACGACCCGCCCGGGGCGGAGGCGGAAGCACGCGCGGCCCTCGCGCTCGATCCGGCGCTGGCGCCGGCGCACACCGCGCTCGGGCAGGTGCGGCTCCTCGAGGGACGAGGGGCCGGGGCCGGGGCGGCGTTCGAGGCCGCGCTCGCGCTCGACCCCGCCGAGGCCGTCGCACGCAACGGCCTCGCGCTCCTGCTCGCCGAGCGCGGCCATTTCCACGAGGCGCTCGCCGCCTTCACCGCGGCGCTGGAGGACGCGCCCGATGCGGCGGTCCTCTGGGCGAATCGCGGCCTCACCCATGCCCTCGTCGAACGACTCGCCGCGGCGCGGGCGGATTTCGACCGGGCCCGCGCGCTCGACCCGGCGCAGAGCCTCGCGCTGACGGGAGCGGCCCTGGTCGCGATGAAGGAGGGCCGGCCGGCCGTGGCGCTCGATCTCGCGCTGCGGGCGAGCCTGCACGAGCCCCGGCTCGCGCGACCGCACGCGCTGGCGGCGATCGCCCACTACCAGCGGGGCGAGCGCGTCCGGGCGCTCCAGTCGCTCGAGCTCGCCTCGCAACTCGATCCCAACGACCCCTACCCGCACCTCGTCGCCTACCTCATCCACCAGGATTCCTACCGGCCCTTCGCGGCGGTCGCCGAGGCCCGCAAGGTCCTCGAGCGCCTCCCGTATCTGAAAAGTGTCGACGCCCTCGAGACCACGCGCCAGGGCCTCGCCAACCTCGGCTCGGCGCTCCTCGGCTTCGGGCTCGACGAGTGGGCAGAGAGCTACGCCCAGGAATCCTACAACCCGCACGCCTCCTCCAGCCACTTCCAGTCCGCCCGCCGCTACAACACCAACCGCGGCGCCTCCGTGAGCGAGCTCGCGCAGGGGCTCCTGCTCGATCCGCTCGCGAACTCCCAGCCCACCCGCCACCTCGACCTCGTCCGCCGGCCGCGGACGAACCTCAGCCTCTCCGGCACGTGGACCGACACGGGAGCCGGGACCTCTTCCGGAATCGGCGCGGTCGCCCAGGGTTACGCGCGGCTGCCGTGGGAGCTCGCGTGGTCGGTCGCCGCGCAGGGCTCGGATGCGCGGGGAGACGGGGTCAACGACGAGGCGCGCGGCGGCTCCCTCGCCGTCGGTCTCGGCCTCGTGCCCTCGTACAACCACGGCTTCAACCTCGGCTTCGCCCTCGGCGCGGACCGCGGCGGGTTGCCGGGCTCGGCCTCCGCCCCGGATCCGGACGACACCCTGCGCACGCGCGACCTCACCGTCGACCTCGGCTACCGCCTCCGCTTCGGCCCGCGCAACCACCTCCTCGTCCGCGCCGTCTTCGGCCGCACGACCCGCGACTTCACGAACCCCTCGCCCTTCGGCACGGGGTTGACCGACCTCCAGGCGACGTTCCTCGCGGCGGGCTACGGCATCGACGAGACCCGCGGCTTCTTCGAGCGGGGCGTGTTCGACATCAGCACCCTCCTCGGCGGACCGGCGCGGTCGCTCGCCACCGACGCCACCGGGCTCGTCGCCGCCAACCCCGCCTCCGTGCGCCTGCCCGGCGGCTGGCCGGCGGTGATCGACACCGACCTGCGTGCGCAGGACCTGCGGCGCGAAATCACCCGCGGGTTCCAGGTGCGGCACCTCGTCGCCCTCGGCGAGCGCCACGAGTTCACCTGGGGCCTCGACCACGCGCCGGGAAGCACGCGCACGCTCGAGCGCTTCAACGCCTTCGCGCCCGTCGGCGTGATCGAGTTCTACGAGGAGCCGATCCTCGACCCGGCCGGTTTCGTCTTCACCTTTCCCGAGCTCGCCTCGAGCGCCGTCGTCGAGCGGGCGACGGACGACTGGCGTTTCCTCTCCGCCTACGTGGGCGATCGTTGGAAACCCGCGCGCAGCCTGCTCGTCGAGACCAACGTCTTTCTCGAGACTTTCCGGGACGCCTTCAACCGCGACGAGCGCCTCCTCCCGCGCCTCGGAGTCGCGTGGGAGTTCGCGCGCGGCCACCTGCTGCGCGCAGGGGTCCAGGGCCTCGTCGAAAAACCCTCGCTCGGCTCGCTCGCGCCGGTCGCGACCGCGGGCCTGCTCGGCGACGACACCCAGTCGCTCCCGGGCGGTCGCACCTGGGACCACCAGGTGCGTTGGGAGGCCCGCTGGACGGAGCGCTTCTTCACCGCGGTCGGGCTCGAGCGCGCCGACACCGAGGATCCCGAGCTGGGGCCCGGTTTCACCGAGCGCGAGTTCCGCGTCGAGCGCGCGTCCGTCGCGCTCAACGCGATCGTCGCCGAGCCGCTCGCGGCCTTCGCCCGCGCGAGCTTCGCCTCCGGCCGCGTGACCGGCGGCGGTTTCTCCGGGCTCGACCTGCCGCGCCTGCCCGAACGCAGCGCGAGCGTCGGCCTCGTCTGGACCTCGCCACGGGAGTTCAGCGTCACCCTCGCCCACGTCCACACCGGCGCGCAGACCAGCGGCTTCGTCGCGCCGGCGCGCATCCCGTCCTTCTGGGCGACGAACCTCTCCGGGGGCTGGGAACTGCTCGATCGCCGCCTCCGCCTCGGCGGGTCGATCGGCAACGTCTTCAACACCGGGGCCCCCGCGGCCGGGCGCTCCGCCTCGCTCTCCGTCGAGGGCCGTTTCTGATGGGAGGTCCTGAATTCTCCGACAGGGTCCGCGTTGAGGACCGTGCCGGCAGACCGCAAGGAGGGGAGGCGGGGGGTATCCTCGCAGAGGCCATCCCCCGCCGCCCCCGCCTTGGCCGAGCCGGATTTCCCTGCCGCGCAGACCTCGTCGGAGAATTCAGGACCTCCCTGAGGCGGACGCACGGCCATGCCTGAGCCGGGCGGAATCCGGCGCGCGGCGGGGCACGCGTGGGTCGGGCTCGTCGCGGCCGCGCTCGGGCTCGGGCTCGCCGCGCTGCCGCCGGGCGAGCTCCTCTCGCTCAAGGCCTATGACCTGGCCCACGCGCTCCGCGGGCCGCCGCGCACCGCGGAGGAGGTCGTTATCGTGGCGATCGACGAACCCTCGTTCGCCGAGCTCGGCCTGCAATGGCCGTGGCCGCGCGGGATGCATGCCCGGCTCGTCGACGCGCTCACGGAGGCCGGCGCGGCGGTGGTCGCCTTCGACGTCGTCTTCGCCGAGCCCTCCGATCCCGCGGAGGACGCGCGCTTCGCCGAGGCGATCCGCCGCTCGGGCCGGGTCGTGCTCGCGGCCGCGCTCGAGTTCGTGCGCGATGCGCGCGTGAGCGGCTCGATCGTCGTCGGGCCGACGGAGGCCCTCGCCGCCGGCGCACGGACGGGCCTCGCGACGATCCCGCTCGATCGCGATTTCGTCGTGCGCCGGGCGCCCGCGCCGGATCCGGAGCTGCCTTCGTTCGCCGAGGCGATCGTCGCGGCGACGGGCAGCCCGCCGCCGCCCGCGCCCGCTCCCGCCGGCGCGCTGCTCGTCTACACCGGTCCGCAGGGAGCGATGACCACCGTCTCCTACTACCAGGCGCTCGAGCCGCAGGCGCACCTGCCCGCGGGATTCTTCCGCGACCGGCTCGTGCTCGTCGGGCGCTCGGTCTCGACCGCGACCGACC
>DAIPIQ010000199.1:0-6735 GCA_036770745.1 Opitutaceae bacterium
ACGAGCAGGATGTAGTTGTCCTCCTCGTTGTAGTCGAAGTACCCCCGCTCCGCCCGGATGAAGGAGGTGACGCGGTTGGCCTCGTCGAGCTCCCAGACGCGGAAATCACGCAGCTCGTTGCCGTCGCGCGCGCCGACGTAGAGCACCTTGCCGGGGAACTGCCGGATGAACGACCGCTCGACGATGAAGCTCATCGGGTTGGTCCGCACCACGTCGTCGAGCAGCTTGCGCGACATCGCCTTCATGGTCGGGCCGTAGGAGAAGTTGATCACGAGGCTCGCGGCCACGCCGACGACCGCGATCGCGAGGACGGACGCCCCGATCCGGCCGAGACCGACCCCCGCCGCCCGCAACGCCGTGATCTCGTGCTGCGCGGAAAGCCGGCCGAGGGTGAGGAGGACGGCCGTGAGCAGCCCCATCGGGAGCGCGTAGGAGAGCACGAACGGGAACAGCATCCCGAGGATCCGCGCGGTGGTCCCGAGGTCGAGTTTCCCGTCCGCGACGAGCCCGGCCACGTCCTTGATCGCGTTGCCGGCGAGGAGGACGAACGCGAACAACGCCACCCCGGTCGCGGTGGCGGCGAGCAGCTCCCTGAAGAGATACCGGTGCAGGAGGTTCACGTGCGGCGCCGCGCCGGGCACGGCCGCCTCGGTTCTGCCCGCGGAGGACGTCGAGGCAACGGATTTGTCGCGCTTGTGTTTTGCCGGGGCGCGCCTTCGCATCCCCGGCCCGACCGACGACCGAAATGAAGTTCCAACCCGAGCGACCGGCCCTCCAGGGCGAGACCTTCGAGTCGCTGACCGAGCGCCTCGTCGCCGAAGGCCATCCCGCCTACCGCGCCCGGCAGATCCTCGAGTGGCTCTACAAGAAGCGCGCGGCCTCCTCGGCCGCGATGACCAACCTCCCCGCCGCCCTGCGCGCGTGGCTGGATGCGGTCTTCGACCTCGAGCCGGCCCGCCTCGTCCTCGCCCGCGACGCCACCGACGTCACCGACAAGCTCCTGCTCGAGCTCCGCGACCGCTCGCTCATCGAGACGGTCATCATCCGCGCGCCGCAGGACGGGGTCGGCCTCGAGCACTCGCGCAAGACCATCTGCATCTCCACCCAGGTGGGCTGCGCCTACGGTTGCCGTTTCTGCGCGAGCGGACTCGCCGGCTGGAAGCGCGACCTCTCCGCCGGGGAGATCGTCGCCCAGCTCCTCGAGGTCTGCCGGCGCGAGGACGCGCGCACGCCACGCGCCCGGGCCGAGCTCGCCTCGTTCGACAACATCGTGGTCATGGGCATGGGCGAGCCGCTCGCCAACTACGACAACCTCCTGCGCGCGCTCGCGATCGTGAACGCGTCCTGGGGCCTCGGGTTCGGCGCCCGCCGCATCACGATCTCCACCTCGGGCCTCGTCCCCGCCATCCGCCGGCTCGCCGACGAGCGCCACGGTTACCGCCTTGCGATCAGCCTGCACGGCGCCACCAACGCCGTCCGCGAACAGATCATGCCGGTGAACCGCCGCCACCCGCTCGAGGAGCTGATCCCCGCGGCGAAGTACTTCGCCGAGCGTCACGGGCGGATGATCACCCTCGAGTTCATCCTGATCGAGGACGTGAACGACTCGCTCGAGCAGGCCCGGCTCCTCGCCGACATCGCGGTCGAGCTCCACGCCCACGTGAACGCGATCCCCTACAACCGCGTCGACGGGCTGGAGTGGCGGCGCCCGGGCCTCGCCCGCCAGGAGGCGTTCGTCGAGGTGCTCCGGCGCCGCGGCGTCTCCACCACGATCCGCCGGGAAAAGGGCCACGAGATCGATGCCGCCTGCGGCCAGCTCCGCCTCCAGGTCGAGCGCGACGGCCGGATCGCCCCCGCCCCGGCCAAGGCACGGTAGCCTCGGCGCCGGGCCGCGATCGCGCGCGCAGCATTCGAGCTTTACCTATCAACATATCCGTATGTATTGATTGGTCACTGTGAGAACCGACCCGCGCATCGACGCCCTCCTCGCCGCCGGCAAGCCGCTCTGCTCCGTGGAGTTTTTCCCGCCCAAGGACGACGCCGGGATCGAAGCGCTGCGGCAGACGGCCTCAGTCCTGAAGGGCATCGACCCGGCCTTCGTCTCGGTGACCTACGGCGCGGGGGGTTCCACCCGGGAGCGCACGGCCCAGGTGTGCGCGATGCTGCGCAGCGAGTTCGGTTTCGCGGTGATGCCGCACCTCACCTGCGTCAACCACACCCGCGACGAGGTGCTCGCGATCGCGACCGCCCACCGCGACGCCGGGGTGCGCAACATCATGGCGTTGCGCGGCGACGTGCCGAAGGGCCTGACCGCGGAAACCGCCTTCAAGGACGGTCTGCGCTACGGCTCCGACATCGTGCGGCTCCTCAACGAAACCCTGCCGGAAATCTGCTGCGGGGTCGGCGGCTATCCGGAGCGCCACCCCGAGGCGGTCTCGCTCGATGCGGACATCGAACACCTGAAACGCAAGGTCGACGCGGGAGCCGGCTTCATCACCACGCAGCTCTTCTTCGACAACGCGGCCTACTTCGACTTCGTCGACCGCTGCCGCAGACGCGGGATCACGATCCCGATCGTCCCGGGCATCATGCCGGTGCAGAGCGCCAAACAGATCCGGCGGATGACCGAGCTGTGCGGGGCGAGCCTGCCGCCGAGGCTCGCCCGCCGGCTGGACGTCGCCGGGGAGAACGCGGAGGTCGTGGAATTCGTCGGCCTCGAATGGGCGGTCGCACAGATCCGCGACCTGGTGGCGCGAGGCGCGCCGGGGTACCACCTCTACATCCTCAACCGGGCCCGGGGTGCGCTCGCCCTCGCGGCCACGCTCGCCGACTGACGGTCGCCGGCACGAACGCTCACCCGCCGGCCCGCACGGGTCGGAAGCCGGCGGCGGCCAGCACTTCGATCGCCCGCTCGCGCTGATCGCCCTGGATCTCGATCACCCCGGCTTTGAGCGTGCCGCCGACGCCGCACGCGCGCTGGATCGAACGCGCCAGTTCCTGAAGCTCGCCGGGGCCGATCCCCTTGAAGCCCGAGAGCACGGTCACGGTCTTTCCGCCGCGACCGGCCGTCTGCCGGACGACGTCGACGCGGCCGCGCTCGCGAGTCGGTCGCGGGCGAACGTCCCTCGCGGAGGCGGGCGGCGGCGGAGCGCCTCCCGGGCGCAGGCCTTCGGCGGAGAGGCCGGCGAAGGGGGTGTTCGCGAGCGGGCTCGCCGCGCCCGAGGTGTCGATCCGCCCGGGCTTCACGCCGGCCCCCCGCGCGGCGCGCAGGATCCGCGCGCGACCTCCTCGGCGCCGCCGACGAACGCCATCGCTTTCGCATAACTGCGACGCTCCAGAAAGTGGACGAGTTGCGGGTGGAGGGAGTCCCTGCGCCCTTGGACGAGCTCTTCCAACCGGCGCATCGACTCGAGCATGGTATTAGTATCAGACGCCTTCATTCCTTCCTCCAACGCGATAAGGGAGGCTTTGATCGCAACGAGCGCGCCGTCGTCATTGAGTTCGGATTTCATTAGGATTCAGGTGGTTGTACGGAGCAGGATCGCGTGGAGGCGATCGGGGTGTGGCGACCGTCGACAAGACCAATCCCGTGGACCCGGGGGCGCAAGCGTCGGCCTCGGACATTACATTTGTTTATGAAAGTCGATCTGGTAGCCTCGCCCGTTTCCCACTTCCCGGACGTCTCCCATGAAGCTGCCGCCCTACAACACGCCATCGAATCTCGAATTGATCGATGCCTATTTCGCCCAGTGGAAGGCGTCGCCGGATTCGGTGGATGCGACCTGGCGCGCCTTCTTCGAGGGCTTCGCGTTGGCCGCGCGGCACGACGCGCCCCGGCCGGGCGGCACGGTCGCGCTCGGTCATCATCTCGCGCAATCGAAGGTCAGCTCGCTGATCTTCGCCTTCCGCTCGGTCGGCCACACCGAGGCGCACCTCGATCCGTTGAGCCCGCCTCCGCCACCGCAGCCGCGGTTGACGCTGGAGGAGTTCGGCCTGAGCGAGGCCGATCTCGACACCGAGTTCTCCGCGATCAACTACCTCGACGGCGGCGTGCGCACGCTCCGCGAGATCGTGCGCAGCCTGCGCGAGACCTACTGCGGCGTCATCGGCTATGAGTACATGCACATGCAGGACGTCGAGGCCCGCCGCTGGATCCAGCACCGCGTCGAGCCCGAGACCTGGCGGCCGGAGGCGCCGCGCGAGGACAAGCTTCACATCCTCCGCAAACTCTATGCGGCCGAGGGCTTCGAACGCTTCCTGCACACCCGCTACGCCGGCCAGAAACGCTTCTCCCTCGAGGGCGCCGAGACGCTCATCCCGATGCTCGATGCGCTCAAGGAGCATTGCGGCGCGCTCGGGCTGAAGGAGATCGTCATGGGCATGGCCCACCGCGGCCGGCTCAACGTCCTCGCGAACATGCTCGGCAAGTCCTACGAGTTCATCTTCGAGGAGTTCTCCGAAAACCACATCCCCAACACCGTCGCGGGGGACGGCGACGTGAAGTACCACCTCGGCTACGACACCTCGCTCACGACCGCCGGCGGGGCCACGCTCGAGGTGCGTCTCGCGGCCAACCCGAGCCATCTCGAAGCGGTCGACCCCGTCGTCGAGGGCCGGGCGCGGGCGCGCCAGCGGATCATCGGCGACAAGGAACGCCGCCTCGTCCTCCCCGTGCTCATCCACGGCGACGCGGCCTTCGCCGGCCAGGGCGTGGTCGCGGAGACGCTCAACTACTCGCAACTGCCCGGCTACCGCACGGGCGGCACGGTGCACATCGTGGTCAACAACCAGATCGGCTTCACCACCTCGCCCGACGAGGCGCGCTCGAGCCGCTACTGCACCGACATCGCCAAGATGATCGAGGCCCCGATCTTCCACGTGAACGGCGACCACCCGCTCCACGTGGTGACGGTCGTCAAGATCGCGCTCGAGTTCCGCCAGCGCTTCCAGCGCGACGTCGTGATCGACATGTATTGCTACCGCAAGCACGGGCACAACGAGACCGACGAGCCGATGTTCACCCAGCCCGTGCTCTACCAGAAGATCGCGAAACATCCGCCGATCAGCCGCGTCTTCGCCGACCAGCTCCTCGCGGAGGGCACGATCACCGAGGCGGAGGCCGCGAAGTTGTTGAACGACTACAACGCCGGCCTCGAGAGCGCCCTCGAACGCGTCAAGAAGGCCGAGGAGGACCTGAAGCGCTCGAGGCACAAGTTCCGCGAGTCCAACGCCGAGTTCCAACCCGGCTACTCGTTCGAGCCGGCCGCCACCGCGGTCCCGCGCGACTCGCTCGAGAAGGTGGTCCGCGGCATCACCCGCGTGCCGCCGGAATTCCGCGTGAACCCGAAGGTGAAGCGCATCCTGGAGGCGCGCTGGCAGGCGTTCCAAGAGAACCAACCCCTCGACTGGGCCTTCGCCGAGGCGCTCGCCTTCGGCACGCTCCTCGCCGAGGGCACGCCCGTCCGCCTCTCCGGGCAGGACAGCGAGAGGGGGACGTTCAGCCACCGCCACGCGGTGCTCTACGACCTCGAGACCCGCGCCCGCCACGTGCCGCTCCTCCACATCGCGCCCGACCAGGCGCAGTTCTGCGTCTACAACAGCACGCTCTCCGAGGCCTCGGTGCTCGGCTTCGACTTCGGCTACTCCCTCGACTACCCGCAGATGCTCTGCATCTGGGAGGCGCAGTTCGGCGACTTCGGCAACGGCGCCCAGGTGATCATCGATCAGTTCATCGCCAGCTCGGAATCGAAGTGGCAGCGCCTCAGCGGCATCGTCCTCCTCCTCCCCCACGGCTACGAGGGCCAGGGTCCGGAACACTCCTCCGCGCGGCTCGAGCGCTTCCTCCAGCTCTGCGCCGAGGACAACATGCAGGTCTGCAACCTCGCGACGCCGGCCCAGTTCTTCCACCTCCTGCGCCGTCAGATGAGGCGCTCGTTCCGCAAGCCGCTCGTCGTGATGGCCCCCAAGAGCATGCTGCGCCACAAGGCCGCCGTCTCCCCGTGGTCGGAGCTCGAGTCGGGCGCCTTCCGCGAGATCCTCGACGATCCCTCGGCCCCGAAAAAGCCCTCCCGCGTGATCCTCTGCTCCGGCAAGGTCTGGTACGACCTCGTGGAGGAGCGCGCGCGCCGCGGGCTCGAGGCCGACGCGGCGATCGTGCGCGTCGAGCAGCTGTATCCACTCGATCGCGACACGCTCCGCGCCGTGCTCGACGGCCACGGGTCGGCCCGCCGCCTCGTCTGGTGCCAGGAGGAGCCGCAGAACATGGGCGCGTGGTCGTTCATCGCGCCCCTCCTCGAGGAGGTCTCGGGCGGGCGACGCCCCGCCTACGCCGGGCGCGAGGCCAGCGCCAGCCCCGCCGTCGGCTCGCTCGCCGTCCACAGGATCGAGCTGGCGCAATTCCTTGAAGCCGCCTTCACCGTCTGAGAAACCGGACCCACACCATGGCCCTTGACGTCAAAATCCCCCCGATGGGCGAGTCGATCACCGGCGGCATCCTCGCCCGCTGGCACGTGAAGGACGGCGACGCCGTCAAACGCGACCAGCCGCTCTTCGAACTCGAGACCGACAAGATCACCTCGGAGGGCGTCGCCGGATCCGACGGCGTCATCCGCCTCCGGGTCGAGGCGGGATCCGAAGTCTCGATCGGCCAGGTCGTCGCCTCGATCGACGAGTCGGCCGCCCCCGCCGCGCCGGCCCCTGCCGCGAAACCCGTCGCCGAGGCGCGCAAGGAGACCG
>DAIPIQ010000025.1:0-28085 GCA_036770745.1 Opitutaceae bacterium
GAACAGTAAGTTTGGTTGGGTTCATATCTAGTTTTGGTTCGTAGTTTGATAAGTCGGGAAAGGCACCGCCGGGAGGCGGTGCCTTTTTCGTTGCCACCATCCGCCGCCCGCCGTTTTCGGATGCCCGCATGCCCGACCTGCGCTGCTTTCACCGCCCGGCGGAGATGGAGCCGACCGAGATCCGCCTCGATCGCGAGGAGTCGCACCACCTCGTGACGACCAACCGCTGTCGCGAGGGCGACACGGTGGTGGTCTTCGACGGGCGCGGCCGGGAATGGGTCTGCGCGTGCACCTCGGCCGATCGACGCGCGGCGGTGCTCCAGGTGCGGTTGGTGCAGCGATCCAAGCCCCTTCCCTACCGGATCACGCTGGCCCAGGCGTTGCCCAAGGGCCGGCACATGGACGCGATCGTGCGCAAGGCCACGGAGATCGGGGTGGCGGGGATCGCACCGTTGTTGAGCGAACGCACCATCGCCCGGGTCGATCCCGGGGAGGACGACCACAAGCTGGAAAAATGGCAGGCCGCGTGCGTCGAGGCGGCCAAGCAGTGCGGCAACGCATGGCTGCCGGAGGTCGCGCCGGTGCGCACGGCGGAGGCGTTCATCCAGGAGGGCGCGCGCGACCACGACCTGAGGTTGATCGCCAGTCTCCAGCCGGGCGCGCGCAGCCTCCGGCCGGTCGTCGACCGCTTCCGCGCGGAGCGGGGTCGCGCCCCGCGGACGGTTGCCTGGATGATCGGGCCCGAGGGGGACTTCACCACCGCGGAGATGGCGCTCGCGCGCAACCACGGCTTCGAGCCGATCAGCCTCGGGCCGCTCGTGCTGCGTTGCGAGACGGCGGCGGTCTTCGCCCTGAGCATCCTCGCCTACGAGTTGCAACAGGCCGACTGACGACCGCCCGCGCCCGAGTCTCCCCATGAAACCCCTCGTCGCCATCATCGACTGGAAGGCCTCGCCGCTGAGCGAGCCGGAATCGGTCATCGAAACCCGGGAGATCGGCCCGCTCGCGGACGTGCGCCGCTTCCTCGCCAATTCCAACGCCGACCTGCCCGAGGAGGCGCTCGGGGCGGCGATCCACATCCTCTGGCACAACATCCCGTACACGGCGGCCCATCTCGACCGCCTCGCGGGCTGTCGCGCGATCATCCGCAACGGCGTCGGTTTCGACAGCGTGGACATCGCCGCGGCGGCGGCGCGGGGGATCCCCGTGTGCAACGTGCCCGACTACGGCACCGAGGAGGTGGCCGACCACGCGATGGCGCTCGCGCTCGCGCTCTGCCGACAACTCTTCCCGCTCGACGCGGAGGCGAAGGCGTTGGGCTGGGTCATCCGGGTGGCCGACAAGATGCGCCGGCTGCGCGGCCGCACCTTCGGGATCGTCGGCCTCGGCCGGATCGGCACGGCGACGGCGCTGCGCGCCAAGGCGTTCGGCTTCGACGTGGTCTTCCACGACCCCCACCTGCCGGCGGGCGTCGAAAAGGCGCTCGGCATCGCCCGGGCGGAGACGCTCGAGGCGTTGCTCCGCGCGAGCGACGTCGTCTCCCTGCACTGCCCGCTCGACGCCGCGACGCGCCACCTCCTCGGCGAGCGCGAGCTGGGCTGGATGCGCCCGGGGGCGTTTCTCGTGAACACGGCCCGCGGCGGCGTGGTGAGGAAATCCGCCGTGCTCGCGGCGTTGCGCTCGGGTCACCTCGGCGGGGCCGGGCTCGACGTGGTCGAGGACGAGCCGTTGCGCACGCCCGACGAGGCGGCCGCGCCCAACCTCATCGCGACCTGCCACGCCGCCTTCTGCAGCGTCGAGGCGAAGGACGAGATGCGTCGCACCTCCGCCCGGATCGCCGCGCAGATCCTCCGCGGCGAGGCCCCGCGCAACCGCGTCAACTGACCGGCCGCGCGCGGGCGCGCGTCACCAGGTGAGCAGCCCGCCCGCGAACGTCAGCCCCGCGCCGACGGAGCAGAAGACGATGCGGTCGCCGGCGTTGAAGATCTCCTCCTCGGCGGCCCAGCCGAGCGCCATCGAGACGGAGGCGGCGGAGGTGTTTCCATACTTGCCGATCGTCACGACGAACTTCTCGTAGGGGATCCCCACCCGCTTGCTCACCGCGCGCAGGATCCGGGCGTTGGCCTGGTGCGGCACGATCCACGCGATGTCGTCGGGCTTGAGCGCGTGCCGGGCGAGCGTCTCCTCGATGATGTTGGAGAACGCGATGACCGCCTGCTTGAAGACCGCCCCGCCGTCCATCCGCAGGTAGAAACGCGAGAGATCGCCCCCCGGCTCGGGCAGCGGGAAACGCGCGCCCC
Source organism: Opitutaceae bacterium (assembly GCA_036770745.1). GTDB lineage: Bacteria > Verrucomicrobiota > Verrucomicrobiia > Opitutales > Opitutaceae > DAIPIQ01. The sequence goes on from DAIPIQ010000025.1 coordinate 2,301, forward strand.
CGCCCGTGCGTTCGATCGCCGCGTAGTATTCGGCGTCCCCGGCGAGGTGCATCCGCCCGAGCCGGTGGCCGCCCGCGCGGTCGGTGAGGATGGCCGCGCCGGCGCCGTCGCCGAAGAGGAAGGCGGTATCGTAATCCTTCGGGTTGGTGATCCGGGAAAGGAGCTCGGCGGTCACGACGATGAGCCGGCCCGCCGTGCCGGAGCGGATGAACGCCCGCCCGACCTCGAGCGCGTAGAGCCAGCCCGAGCAGGCGGCGTTGAGATCGAAGGCGAGGACGCGCCGCAGCCCGAGGTGCCGGGCCAGCGCGCTGGCCGCGCTCGGCACCGGCTGATCGGGGATGAGCGTGGCCATGATGATGCCGTCGATCTCCTCCAGTTTCATCCCCGCCATCGCGAGGGCGTGGTTGACCGCGGTCGTCGCGAGGCTCGTCGCCGACTCGTCCTCCCCGGCGTAGTAGCGCTGGGTGATGCCGGTGATCTGGACGATGTCCTCCACGGTCTTGCCGGGGAAGGCCTTGAGGATCTCCTCGTTGGAGCGGACGCTGCGCGGCACGGCGTAGCCGATGCCGGCGACGCACACCGTCTCCTCGCGCCCGCCGGGAGCGGGGGCGGCGGATCGGGCGACCGCCGGGCCCGGGCCGCGGGCGGCGAGGAAACGCTCGAGGTCGTCGCCCGAGACGCGGCCGCCCGGACCGGTGGCCGGCACGCCGGCGAGCATCTCCGGTTCGAGACCGGCGTCGCGGGCGATCTTGAGCGCGCGCGGCGTCCATTGGGGCCGCGCGGTCGCCGAAGCGGCGACCGGCGCCGGATCGACCCGCGGCGCCGCCACGACGGCCGCGACGACGGGGGCGCGCACGGCCGGGGCGGCGGCGCCGTTGCCGGGCTTCGCCTCCAGATGCCGGAGGGACTCGTCGGCCGTCTCCGCCCGGAAGAACGGGGCGTTGACCGGGAGGATGTCGCCCGGTCGACAAAAGAGCCGCTCGACCGCGCCGTCGCAGGGCGCCTCGAACTCGAAGACCGACTTGTCGCTCTCGAGCTCGGCGAGCTTCTGGCCCTTGGAGAAGACCGCCCCCGGCTCGACGTGGAGATCGATGAGCGTGAGCTCGTTGACCGTGGCCCCCATCGAGGGGACCGGGATGTCGATCAGAAACTTGGGCATCGATGGATGGACTGGGTGACGAGTCGCGGGCGACCGCCCGCCGGCTTCGGATCGCCGGCATGTCACCCCCGCCCCCGCGGCCGGTCAACCCCGTAGCTCGCCCGCTCCCCGGCCGACGCCGCGCGCGCGCGGGCGCGGCGGCCCGGTCGGCTTCGTGGCCGGTAAAACAGACCAAGCGAGCGCGTTTGCGGAACCGTCGTCGGCGACCGACCTCTTCCCGCGAAACCTCGAACCGGCGCATCCGACCCCGCGCCCTCTCATCCCATGAACTCCCTCCCCTCCGTCCCGTCCCGCCTCCCGCGCAGCCTTGTCGGCTGTCTGCTGTCGGTCCTCGCCGTCACGATCGTCCACTCCCAGACGACCGCCCCCGTGGAGGAGGACGCCGACGACACCGTCCTCAACCTCCCGACCTTCGAAGTGAACCGGCCGCGCGCCGCCCGCACCCAGGCTTCGGCCACGGCCTCGCGCTCGTCGTCGGCGAGCGACGTGCCCTCGCCGGTCGTGCCGCAGACGAAGGCCCCGGAGACGCGCTCGCGCTCCAGATGATCCGCCAGGGCCGGCACCTGGTCGAGGCGGAGCGAGCCGTCCTCGTGCATCGGGGTGAAGGGCGCGGCGACGAGCCCGCGAAGGAGGAAGGATTCCACCCGTGCACCAGAATCGGCGACCCTCGCGCTTGCGAGTCATCGTCTCTGGCCTTTTTCTCAAACCAAGGATGCATCCCCAGCGCCCCAAACTCGCCGACCATGCGGCCGCGGAACTGCGCGCCGCCCTCGCCGCCGGGCGCTGGCGCGGCTGGCTGCCGCAAGAGCGCCTCCTCGCCAAGGAGCTGCGGATCAGCCGCAGCACGCTCCGCGACGCGCTCGCCCGGCTGCGCGAGGAGGGCCTGATCGAGTCCCTGCCCCACCAGGGGCACCGGCTCCTCGAGGCCGGGAAGCGGCGGGGCGCGACTGCGGCGGCCGCGGAGGCGCCACGGGTCGTCCTCCTCATGCCGGAGGGCATGGAGGGACTGCGTTTCAGCGCGGCGCGCTGGATCAGCGATTTCCGGGCGCAGCTCATCGAGCGGGGTTGGGGCTTCCGCATCCTCGAGTCGAAGGTCGCCTACAGCCGGCGGCCCGGCCGGGCCCTCGCCCGGTTGGTCGAGCACGAACCCGGAGCCTCCTGGGTCTTGCGGCTCTCGACGCGGGAGATGCAGCAATGGTTCGCCCAGGCCGGCGTGCCGTGTGTCGTCGCGGGCACCTGCTTTCCCGGGATCGACCTGCCCCATGTGGATCGCGACCACCGCGCGGCCTGCCGCCACGCGGTCGGACGGATGGTCGCGGCCGGCCATCGCCGCATCACGCTGCTCGTGCCTGCGACGCAGAAGGCAGGCGACGTCGAGAGCGAGCGCGGGTTCATCGAGGGCACGACCGCCTCGGAGGGCGTGGTCGGCGCGATCCTTCGCCTGCCCTCGCGGCCGGAGGGGATCAACCAGCTCGTTGGCCGGATGCTCGCCGCCCACGACGTGCCCACGGCGGTGCTCGTGACGCGGCCTGAGAACTACCTGAGCGTCTACAGCAGCCTCGTGCGCCGCGGCGTGCGCGTGCCCGAATGGATGTCCCTCGTGAGCTGCGCGCACGACAGCTTCCTCGACCACCTCACGCCGCGCCCGACCGGCTACCGCGTCGATCCACGCCGCTTTTCGGAACTGGTGATGCGGATGGTGCTGCAGCGACCGGCGCGCGGACCGGGCGGGCGCGGACAACTCCTCCTGCCTGAATACCGCCGCGGTGAGACGCTCGTACGCCCGCGCTGAACGCCGCGCCGGCCCTCGGCCGTGACGATGTAGTTGGAAGGTGGCTGCCGGCCTCTGGAAGGCGTTTCCCGCGACCGCTCCCGACCCTCCACCCCACGCCTCTCGGCGAGAGGCGTGCCACCTCGAACGGACCACGGAGAACCCTCCTCGGTAGCACGCCTTTCGCCGAAAGGCGCGGACCGCACGACGCGGTCCGGAGGCCCGCTGCCACCTTCCTGTTTCGCATCCTCCCGTTTCGCAACTTCCCGTGTCGGACGTTGCGCTCGCAGCCGCCGCTCCGACGGCGGGACCGCGTTCAGCGCACCGCCTCGCGCACGCGCAGGCAGGAGCGCACCAGGTCCTCGAGCCCGTCGAGGGGGACCTGGTTGGGCCCGTCGGAGATCGCCGCGGAGGGGTCGGGGTGCGTCTCGAGGAAGAGGCCGTCCGCGCCGGCGGCGAGCGCGGCCCGGGCGAGCGGGGCGACGAACTCGCGCTGCCCTCCGCTGCGGCCCGCGCCGGCCCCGGGGAGCTGGACGCTGTGCGTCGCATCAAAGACCGCCGGATGGCCGTGGCCGCGGAGGATCGCGAAGCCGCGCATGTCGACGACGAGGTTGTTGTAGCCGAAGGTCGCGCCGCGCTCGGTCTGCCAGATCTCGGAGGCCCCGCCCTGTCGCAGCTTTTCCACTACGTGCCGCATGTCGCCCGGCGCGAGGAACTGGCCCTTCTTCACGTTGACCGTCCGTCCGCTGCGCGCGCAGGCGACGAGCAGGTCGGTCTGCCGGCAGAGGTAGGCGGGGATCTGGAGGACGTCGACGGCCGCGGCCACGGGGTCGACCTGCGCGATCTCGTGGACGTCGGTGAGCACGGGAAACCCGTAGTCGCGCCGGACCAGCCGCAGGAGTTCCAGCCCCTCCTCCATCCCGGGGCCGCGCGGTCCGTCGAGCGAGGTGCGGTTGGCCTTGTCGCACGAGCCCTTGAAGACGATGCGCAGGGCCGGCAGGTCGCGCGCGAGGCGCACGAGGCGATCCGCGACCGCCCGGCACACGGCCTCGCCCTCGAGGGAGCAGGGGCCGGCGATCAGCAGCAACCGGTCGGGATCGAAGAGCATCGGCCGGGGGCGGGCCTCAGCGGCCTTCGGCGCGCGCGATGCAGGCGGCGACGAACGCCGCGAAGAGCGGATGGGCGCGGTTGGGCTTGGATTGGAACTCCGGATGGAACTGCACGCCGACGAACCACGGGTGGTCGGGCAGCTCGATGATCTCGACGAGATCGCGCTTCGGGTTGCGCCCGCTCACCCGCAGCCCGGCGTCGGTCAGTTTCGAAAGCAGGTGGTTGTTGACCTCGTAGCGGTGACGGTGGCGCTCGCGCACCGAGGCGACCCCGTAGGCCGCGCGGGCCTTGCCGCCCTCCGAGAGCGCGCACTCGTAGGAACCGAGCCGCATGGTCGCGCCCTTGTCCACGACCGCGCGCTGCTCCTCCATCAGCGTGATCACCGGATGGGTCGTCGCCGGGTCGAACTCGGGCGAGTTCGCGTCCGCCAGGCCGGCGACGTTGCGCGCGAACTCGATGACGGCGATCTGAAGCCCGAGACAAAGGCCGAAGTACGGGATGTGCCGCTCGCGCGCGAACTTCGCCGCCGCGATCTTGCCCTCGGTCCCGCGGTCGCCGAAGCCGCCCGGCACGAGGATGCCGTCGAGACCCTTGAGGCGCTCGAGGCCGTCGGGCTCCTCGAGCGTCTCGGCGTCGAGCCGGACGACGTTGACCACGCAGTCGTTGGCGATGCCCCCGTGGGTGATCGACTCGTAGACGGATTTGTAGGCGTCCTGCAGCTCGATGTACTTGCCCACCACGCCGACCGTCACCCGCCGCGCGGGCGACTTGAGCCGCCGCACCACGTCGGCCCACTCCCCGGTGTTGGGCTGCGGGGCGGTGAGCCCGAGCGACTGGACGACGAGGTCGTCCATCTTCTCGCGCTGGAGCATCAGTGGGAGCTCGTAGATCGACGACTCCACGTCGGTCTCCTCGATCACCGCCTTGACCGGGACGTTGCAGAAGAGGCTGAGCTTCTCCCGCATGTCCTGCGACATCGGGTGCTCGCATCGGCAGACGAGGATGTGCGGCTGGATGCCAATCTCGCGCAACTTGGCCACGCTCTGTTGCGTGGGCTTGGTCTTGAGTTCGCCCGCCGCCTTGAGGAACGGGATCAGGGTGACGTGGATGAAGAGCACGTTGCCCGCGCCCGCCTCGAGCGCGAACTGCCGCATCGCCTCGAGAAACGGCAGCCCCTCGATGTCACCGGTCGTGCCGCCGATCTCGGTGATGAGGATGTCGACGTCCTTCCCGGCCTGGCGGATGCGCTCCTTGATCTCGTTGGTCACGTGCGGGATCACCTGCACGGTCTTGCCGAGGTAGTCGCCGCGCCGTTCCTTCTGGATCACGGCCTCGTAGACCTGGCCCGAGGTGAGGTTGTTGAGCCGGGAGAGTTTTCCCGAGGTGAACCGCTCGTAGTGGCCGAGGTCGAGGTCCGTCTCGGCTCCGTCCTCCAGCACATAGACCTCGCCGTGCTGAAACGGGCTCATCGTGCCGGGGTCGACGTTGAGGTAGGGATCGAACTTCTGGATCCGCACCAACAGCCCGCGCTGTTCGAGGAGGGCGCCGAGCGCCGCCGCCGTGAGGCCCTTGCCCAGGGAAGACACGACGCCTCCGGTCACGAAGATGTATTTCACCGGGCACTGTTACCTCGCCGCGAAAACCGCTGACAAGACAAAGGCGCCGCCGCTCCGGCGGAGGCCGGCGCTCACTCCTCCTCGCCGAGGTTGTCGTCGCGGTCGTCGTCGTCGCCGAGGCCGGGGCCGGGCTTCTCCACGAGGCGGAGGAGCGCGGTGCGGGCCTTCAGGGTGAAGACCTCGCCGGCCTCGATCCGCAGGCGGGCGCCGGGAGCGAGGACGCGCGCCTTCGCGCCGGCGCACTTCAGGGTGCAGGGACCGGCGAGCACCCGGACGTCGAGCGCGTGAAGGGTGTCGAGCCGGTGCGGGCCGCCGTCGACGAGCACCTGCAAGGTGCGCACGCCGGCGGCGGAGCGCCGGGCGAGGACGACGAGCCCGCCGTCGTGGAGGATCCGCGCCTCGAGCGCGGATCCGACGTAGCAGAGGTTGAGACCGGATTTCTTTTTCATGAAGGGATCGTATCAGCGGAGGATGCGCAGGCGAAGCCGCTTCAGGACCGTGCCGATGGCGCTGGCGTAGGCCCACGATTCCTGGGCCTGCGCGCTCCAGAACTCCTGCCGCTGGCCGCCCCAGAGGAGCGCGATGGGTTGTGCGCGGGCGTCGTCGGTGACGACGAGTTTGCCGCTGTCGCCCGCGGCGGCGAAGGGCGCGCCGTCGCGGCCGAGGATGAGGTAGTCGGTGGCGAAGAAGGCGTCGCTCTCCGGGTCGATCCGCCACTCGTAGCCGTAGGCGGCGATGAGGCCGCGCTGGAGGCCGAGCCGCTGGCCGACGCCGACGACGCCCCGGCCGATCGGCCCCATCGTGTCGAGGTCGAGGACGAAGGGCCGCCCCAACGGACCGAGCCCGTGGACGCCGGGGTGGACCGTGGCGGGATCCGTGGCGGGATCGAGGGCGACGAAGGCCGCGTCGAGGCGGTGGCGGGCGTTGGTGAAGCTCTCGAGGTCGTCGGGATCCGCCGCGGTGTGCGGGGCGAACATGCAGGTGCGCGCGGTGCGGCCGACGCGGGCGGGCCGCGGGGCCGGGCGCCGGATCTCCGTGCCCGGGAATCCCGCGACGTGCCAGTTGGTGAGGAGACCGACCTTCGTACCCGACTTTACGATACAGGCGGCGGTGCCGCGCGCGTGCGGCGAGGCGAGGGGCAGGCCGCCGACGCGGCCGATGCGGCCGGAGGCGAGCCGGGCGAGGAGGCGGCGATTGGCCGGGGAAGGCGGGAGCGGCTCCGGCGCGAGCGCGGGCAGCGCGCCGACCACCACGTCGGTCACGCAGAGGAGACCGCCCGGGCCACGCAGGGTGGCGGGCACGCGATCGGCGGGCGCGAGCCTGTCGAGCGGCCGCTTGGCGCGGACGAAGACGAGCACGGCGGGGATGGGCGCACCGCCCTCGTCGAGGGCGAAGGCCCCGGTGTCCTCATGGTACTTGAAGCCGACGGCGGAACCGAGGTGTCCGCGGATGCGCCGCAACCGGCGGGCGTTGCGCTGGCGGATCGCGAGGAGGTGGCGCAGGGTGGAGGCGGCGGGCATGGGCGGAGGCGATTGTAGCGCACCCCGCAATCGGGCGTTCCACCATGGGTCGTAAGGGCGGCGGGCCCGCGCTCAGCCGAGGTCGACGATCGAGGCGAAGTCGGGGTCGAAGAGACGCTTCCAGGTGCGGCGGGCGAGACCGTCGGTCATGCCGGCGAGGTGGTCGCAGATGCGGCGCAGCCGCCCGCCGGCGTCGCCCTCGGAATCGATCAGGCGGGTGACGTTCGGGGGAAGCAGGCGGACGGGGTGCGCCGCGCCCGGGAGGTGGTTTTCCGAGAAGGCGTGGAAGAGAGCGCCGAGGATCCGGCGGCCCTTGTGCTCCATCTGCCCGAGCTGGGGCGAGGTGAAGATGATGTCGTAGGCCATGCGCTTGTAGAACTCGATCTCCCGCTGGACGTCGTCTTCGATCCCGAGCCGCCACGCATAACGACGGCTGCGGGTGGCCATGGGGTTCTCCCACGGTTCGAGCCGGCAGGCGCGGATGCACTGGCCGATCTTGCGGCTGAAGGCGGCTTCGAGGCGGTCGAGCCGGATCGCCTCTTCGAGCTCGCGGATCCACCTCTCCGCCTCGGCTCCGACACCGGCCCGCGCGGCCCATTTCTCCATCCGCTCGAAGGTGAGGAATCCGGCGCGCACGCCGTCGATGATGTCGTTGAGCGAATAGGCGGTGTCGTCCGCCCAGTCCATGATCCGGCACTCGATGCTCTTGAGGGAGTTGAGCGCGTCCCCGGGGGCGAAGCCCGCGGGCGTCGCGGGGCCGTCGAGGACGAACTCGCGGTACCGTCGCTGGGTGTCGTAGATGAAGTGGTTGCCCGCCTCGGGAGTCTCGCCGAGGAGCGTCTTGTACTTCATCACGCCGTCGACGAAGGCGCGGGTCGGCGACATGCCGTAGGCGACGGCGTCCTTCTCCTCGGAGACGTAGAGGATCTCGGTGAGGAGGCGGAGCGTCTGGGCGTTGCCCTCGAAGCCGCCGTGCCCGCGCATGAGCTCGTGGAGCATGCGTTCGCCGCCGTGGCCGAAGGGCGGGTGCCCGAGGTCGTGGGCGAGGCAGGTCGCCTCGACGAGATCGGGATCGATGAAGCAATCCGGGCCCAACGGGCCGTCGCGGCGGGCGAGGAGGTGGTGGCAGATCGAGCGGCCGATCTGGGCGACCTCGATCGAGTGGGTCAGGCGGGTGCGGTAGAAATCATACTCGCCGGAGAGGAAGACCTGGGTCTTCGACTGCAGCTTGCGGAAGGCGGAGGAGTAGATGACGCGGTCGCGATCGACCTGGAAGGGAGTGCGGTAGTCGTCGGGCCGCTTGTGCGCGCCGGGGACCGGTTCCAGGTCGAAGGCGTCGTAGAAGGTGTTGGTCACAACTCGGTGTATTTCTCGGAGCGGCCCCGCGCCTTGGCGACGGGGTACTTGCGGGCGTTCACGCGCATCTTGGCGGTGACGGCGGAGGCGAGGTCGATGCCGGTCTGGTTGGCGAACTGGAGCGCGTAGATCACGACGTCGGCGAGCTCCTCCTCGATCGCCCGGCGGCGGCGCGGGTCGCGGGCGGTGAGCCGCGAATCCTCGGGAGAGGTCCAGAGGAAGTTCTCCATCAGCTCGGCGGCCTCGGCGGCGAGCGCCATGGAGAGGTTCTTCGGGCTGTGGAACTGTTCCCAGTCCCGCGCCCGGGCGAACGCGAGGACGCGCCGCTTGAGTTGCGAAAGCCGCACCGTCGAGTCCCGAGGGCCGTCCATGGAGCGGGGACCGTAGCCGCGGCCCCGGGACCCGCAACGGCGAAAAGGGCGGTGACCGGCCCGGTGGGGTTCGGGCTCGCACGCCCGGCGCGGGCGGGCGCAGCGTCCGGAGATGGCCGACGTCCCCCGCATCGAGATCCACCGGCATTGCCCGCGCTGCGGCGCGGCGGCCACGCGGGTGCGCTCGCCCCAACTCGTCGAGTGCGCGGCCTGCTCGCTGCGCCTTTAGGGAGGTCCTAAATTCTCCGACGGGGTCTGCGCGGCAGGGAAATGCGGCTCGGCCAAGGCGGGGGATGGCCTCCACGAGGATACCCCCCGCCTCTCCGCCTTGCGGCCTGCCGGCACGGCCCTCAACGCAGACCCCGTCGGAGAATTTAGGACCTCCCTTTATTGCAATCCGTCGGCCGCGACGGCCGCGATCCTCCTCGACGACCGCGACCGGGTCCTGCTCGTGCGCCGCGCGCACGAACCCGCCCGGGGACTGCTCGCCTTCCCCGGCGGATTCGTCGACGACGGCGAGTCGGCCGAAGACGGGCTCCGTCGGGAACTGCGGGAGGAGATCGGGATCGAGGTCGGCGCGCTGGAGTTCCTCGCGAGCCGGCCCAACACCTATCCGCACGGCGGCATCGTCTACCCGACCCTCGACCTGTTCTTCCTCGCGCGACTGCCGGGCTTCGAGGGCGCGCGGCCGCTCGACGGCGTGGCCGGTCTCGTCGTGACGCCGATCAAAGAGGTGCGTCTGGACTCGCTCGCGTTCACCTCGATGCGCGAGGCGTGGGCCATGTTTCTCCGCCGGCGAGATTGAACAGGGATCCGGCGTTTCGTGCCAGACCGGACGGCGGCACTGGCACGACCGTTGCTCTCCTTTCACCACCTGCCACCGTGCAAACGGTGGAGGGCCACGTTCAAGCTGGCGTCCTCAGGACGGCCAATGGGAGTCGGCGGTTGGGGTTTCCGCCGACTCCCCCCTTTTGGGAGGTCGTGAATCTTCCGACGGGGTCTGCGTCGGAGAATTCAGGACCTCCCTTTTGAGGAAGTCGTGATCACGAGGACGATCGCCCCGAGCAGGAGCAGCGCGCCGACGAGCCTGCGCCCCATCACCTCGCGACCGCGCGAGCGCTCCTCGTTGGCGAACCAGTGGCCGGCCCACCAGACGAGCGCGAGCGCGATGAGACCGCGCGAGCTGTAGACGACGTTCACGGCGGTCGCGGCCCCGAAGACGGCGAGCGTCGCCCCGATGCAGACGTGGTTGAGCGCCATCGCCCCGGCCCCGGGGAGCACCGCCCTCCAGCCCGCGGCGTCGATCCGCCGGAGCCGGCCGGAAAAGAAGGGCACGAACGCCGCCGAGCCGACCGCGACCACGGTGAACATGAAACTCAGGAAGCGCGGCGCGCCCAGCCCGGCGGTCCATTTCTGGATCAGCACGTCGTTGAGCGCGAAGATCATCATGCTCGCGAGGACGGCGACCAGCGCCTCCCGGTGCGCGGCGAGCGCGGGGCGTTCCCCACCCTGCCGCCCGATCAGCGCGACGGCCGCCGCGCTCACGGCGGCCGCGATCCACCACGCGAGCGGCACCCGCTCGCTCAAGAGGAGCGCCGAAAAACCCGCGACGAAGACCGACTTGATCCCCATCAGCGGCGTGGCCATCGACACGTCGCCGCGGCTGAAGGCGAGCATCGTCGTCAACTGGCCGAGCACGAAGATCACGCCGCAGAGCAGCGGGGCCCAGACGCGGCCCCAGTCGGTGCCCTCGAGGAGCAGCGCCGCGGACGGAGCCGCGACGAGCCCGAGCATCACGTTGGAGACGAACGTCGCGCGCCAGACCCCGACGCCCCGGCGGAGCGCCCCCTTCAACCACAGCGCGCCGAGCGCGTAGAGCGTGGCGCTCAACAACGGAAGAAGCACGTGCCCCGCGACGGACATCCGCCGGAGCAAGAGGCGGCGCCCCGGCCCGCGCGAACCCAAACCTCCCGCGCCGCGCCGGTCCGCCTCAGGCCCCCGGGCCGCCCGAGAGATCCGTCGAGAGCGTCTCCACGAACTTGCGCATCGCCGGCGTGAGCACCCGGCCCTTGCGGTGGAGGATCGCGAGCGGCCGGGTGAACGGGCGGCCGCGGATCGGCACGGCGGCGAGCGAACGCTGGCCCACCTCCTGCACCACCGTCGCGCTCGGCACGATCGCCACCCCGGCGTCGATCTCCACCGCACGCTTCACCGTCTCGATGTTGTCGAACTCCATCACCGGCTCGATCTCGAAGCGGTGCTCGCGGAAGATCGTGTCGATCGCCTTGCGGGTCGGGATGTCGGGATCGAACCCGATGAACTTGTGCGCGGCGAGCGCCTTGATCTCGACCTCCTTCGCGCCCGCGAGCGGATGCTGGGGGTGGCAGATGAGCACCATCTGATCCTCGCGGAACGGGATCACCTCGATCTGCCGCACCTTCGACGGAAACGCCACCAGCCCGAAGTCCACCGCGTTGTGGAGGATGTCCTCGTAGACGAGGTTCGAGCGCCGGTACTCGACCCGCACGTTGACCGCGGGAAAGAGCTGGAGGAACCGCTTGATGTAGGGAGGCAGCTCGTGGAGCCCGATCGAATAGATCGTGGCGATGCGGATCGTGCCGCTCACGACCTTCTTGAGCTCCTGAAGCTCGCCGAGCAGCGTCTCGTAATCGCGCAGGATCTCCTTCGCCGCCTCGTAGACCCGCTGGCCCTCGCGCGTGAGTTGGAACTGCTTCTGGCTTCGATCGATCAGGAGCGACTTGAGGTGCCGCTCCATCGCGCGGGCCTGCTGGCTGACGGCCGACTGGGTGATCCCGTTCAGCTTGGCGGACTTTGAAAAACTCTTGGTTTCCACCAGGTCCGCGAACACCTTGAAATTCTCGATCTGCATCGCTTGGTCGCCGCCGATCAGGCTGTCATCACCTCCGCTTATCACAACCGCAAAGCCGGCCGCTCCTGACCGATGGTTGTCCACTTCGAAGCGTTTCTTGCCAACCTCGCCCGCGTGCGCGAGGAGCTCGCCGCGGCCTGCGCCGACGCGGGTCGCGACCCGTTCTCGGTCGCGGTCCTGCCGGTCACCAAGAACCACGGGCCCGACGCGGTCCGCCACGCCCTCCGCGCCGGACTCACGGCCGTCGGGGAAAACCGGGTACAGGAGGCGCGCGACAAGCGCGCCGCGGTCGACGAGGCCGGGCTGCGGTGGGAGTTGATCGGCCGCCTCCAGTCGAACAAGGCGGGGCTCGCGGCCGGGATCTTCGACCGCGTCCAGAGCGTCGATTCGCCGCGACTGGCCGGCCTCCTCGACCGGGCCGCGGCGGCGCAAGGGCGCGTCCTCCCCGTCCTCGTCCAGGTGAACGCGGGCCGCGATCCCGCGAAATCCGGCTGCGATCCGGACGACGCGCCGGCGCTGGTCGAGGGCGTGCTCGCGCTGCCGCACCTGCGCCTCGACGGCCTCATGACGATCGCGCCGCTGAGCGACGACCCGGCGGTGGCCGGGCGCACCTTCGCGCACCTCCGCGAGCTGCGCGACCGGCTGCGCGACCGGCTCGGCGCGCCGCTCGCCGAGCTCTCGATGGGCATGAGCGGCGACCTCGCCGCGGCGGTGCGCGCCGGCAGCACGCAGGTGCGCGTCGGCACGGCGCTCTTCGGCCCCCGCGCGTGAACGGGCCGGGCGGGGTGTAACCAAAAGTGGTGACATGCCTCGGTTCCGCTGAAAGCCGACGGACTTCTGCGCGGCCAGTTCGGACGCATCGACCATGGTGATCTTACCTGCCGTGGTCGTGGGCCGGGGTTCATCCCCGGCTTCCGAGAGAAAGAGCCGAAAAAGCCGGGGATAAACCCCGGCCCACGACTGCGGGCTGCCACCACTTTCGATTACACCCGGCCGGGCGCGACGCTCCGTTTCCCGGTTGCACCGCCCCGACGCGACGGTTGAGTTCCCGCCGTGGAGCCAACGCCCGCCAGCAACGCGCGCCTCGACGCCCTCGTCGGGCTTCTCGACGACCCCGAGCCGAGGGTCCGGGCGGCGCTCCTCGCGCATTTCCAGGCGCTGGGCGACGAGGGGCGCGACCTGCTCCGCGGGATCGTCGGCGGGCGCAACCGCGTGGCCGCGCTCCACGCCTCCTGGTACCTGATGGAGTTGAAGTTCGCCGACCCGGTGAGCGAGTTCCGGAGCTTCATCCGCTCGATGGCCTACGAGTTGGAGATGGGCGTGTTCCTGCTCGCCCGCACGGTCCACCCGGAGCTCGACATCGCCCGCTTCTGCGTCGAGCTCGACCGCATCGCCGCGCGCTGCCGCGAGCTGATGGTCGAGCCGCTCGGCGTCCACGAACGCTGCAAGGTGATCAACCGCGTGCTCTTCCACGAGCTCGGCTTCCGCGGCAACATCGAGGACTACGCCGATCCGGGAAACAGCTTCCTCCACCTCGTCCTGGAGCGCCGCAAGGGCCTGCCCATCACGCTCTCGATCCTCTACATCCTCGTCGCCGGCCGGTGCGGGCTCGAGCTCGAACCCGTCGGCCTGCCCGGGCACTTCGTCGTCGGCTGCTACCAGAAGGACGACGTCTTCTACATCGACGCCTTCGACCGCGGTCGCTTCCTCGGGGCCGAGGACCTGATCAACCACCTCGCCGAGCGGAAGATCCCGCTCGACGAATCGTGGCTCGCACCCACGACGATCCGGGAGGTCCTCTGCCGCTGCTGCCGCAACCTCGCGAGCCACTTCACCGCTTCGAAGAATCCCCCGCTGGCCCGCCTCTTCTCGAGTTTCGTCGACGACTTCGAGAACGCGTATGAACCCAACGCCAGCTCGTGAGCGGGCCGGGGCGCGATCCGGGGGCCGGCGCCCGAGCCCGCACGAGGGCCTGAGACCGTCCATGGACCGCCACCCCGTCCGCACGCTCGAGGAGCTCGAGGACTGGAACGCCGAGGAGCCCTCGCTCGCCGTGCTCGGGCGCCCGGTCGCCCATTCACTCAGCCCGGTCATGCACGCGGTCGCGCTCGCCCGGCTGGCGCGGGAGGACGCGGCGTTCGGGGCGTGGCGCTACCACAAGTTCGACGTCCCGCCCGAACGGCTCGCCGAGGCGCTCCCGCTCTTCCACGCGCGCGGCTTCCTCGGGATCAACCTGACGATCCCCCACAAGGTCCTCGCCGTCGGGCTCGTCCGGGCGATCGATCCCTTCGCGGCCGACGCCGGCGCGGTCAACACCCTCCGCCGCCGCGACGACGGCTACGAGGGCTTCAACACCGACGGCCACGGCGTGGCGCGCGCGATCACCGACGAGCTCGGGACCGCGATCCGCGGCTCGCACGTCGTCGTGCTCGGCGCGGGCGGCGCCGCCCGCGCGACCGCGGTGACCTGCCTCGCCGAACGCTGCGCCTCGCTCGCGATCGGCAACCGCACGCCCGCCAACCTCGAGGCGCTCCTCTCGATCCTCCGCCCCCTCGCCGGGGCGGCCGGCACGCCGGTGCGCGGCTTCGACCCCTCGCGGCCGCCCGCCGACCTTCCCGCGGACGCGCTCGTGATCAACGCCACCTCCGCCGGGCTCGCGGCGGACGACCCGCCCCCGATCGACCTCGGGCGCCTGCGCGGCGCGCCGATGGTCTACGACATGATCTACAATCCTCCCGCCACGGAGCTCCTGCGCGCGGCCGCCGCCCGCGGCCTCCGCGCGGCGAACGGGCTCTCGATGCTCGCCCACCAGGGCGCCCGCTCGCTGGAGATCTGGACGGGCCGGTCCGTGCCCGCCGCCCCCATGCTCGCGGCCTGCCGCGCCGCCCTCCGTCCGACCGGCCCGAGCGGCGTATCCTGATGTTGGAGACACTCGCCGAGATCGACGCCGCGTTCCCGTGGTTCTTCCGGGGCCTCTTCCTCGTCCTCGGGGCGGTCGTCGGCAGCTTCCTCAACGTCTGCATCCACCGCATCCCGCTGAACCGCTCGATCGTCACCCCGGGCTCCACCTGCGCCTGCGGCCGGCCCGTCGCCTGGCACGACAACATCCCCGTGCTGAGCTGGGTGATCCTGCGCGGTCGGGCCCGCTGCTGCGGCCGGCCCTTCAGCGTGCGCTACCCGGCGGTCGAGCTGCTCACCGCCCTGCTCTTCCTCGCCTGCTGGCTCCGCCTCGAGCCGACGCGCGCGCTGGTCGGCATGGTCTTCGTGAGCGTGTTGATCTGCGCGGCGTTCATCGATCTCGACCACATGATCATCCCCGACCGGTTCACGATCGGCGCGGCAATGCTCGGGCTGTTGGTCTCCGTAATGTTCCCCTCGATCCACGGACATGCCACGGGGATCGCCTTCGTCGACGGGTTGCGGGGCTTTCTCACGAGCCTGACGGGCGTCCTGATCGGCTCCGGCGTCGTCCTCTGGATCGCGCTCGTCGCCGAGGTGATCCTGCGCAAGGAGGCGATGGGCTTCGGCGACGTGAAGTTCCTCGGCGCGATCGGAGCGTTCCTCGGATGGCAGGGCGGCGTGTTCGCCGTCTTCGGCGGCGCCGTTCTCGGGACGTTCGCCTTCGCGGTGGCGCTCTCCTGGCAGGGCCTGCGCCGCCGGTCCGCCTCCTCCGAGGACGGCCGGCTCGGCCTGGGACGGCAGACGCCCTTCGGCCCGATGCTGGCCGCGGGGGCCGCGCTCTACCTCTTGTGGGCCGGGCCTTACGTCGACGCGTATTTCGCGTTGATCGGCGAGCTGCTGCTCGACTGACGCCGCGCTTCAGCCGCGCAGCAATCGTGCGCCGTCGGCCGTCGCACAGGCGAGGACGTCGGGGCGCCCGCCGTGCTTCGCGGCGTACGCGTCGGCGACCCGACCCGCCTCGGCTTCGGTGAACTCCGGCGAGGCCAGCGCCATCACCGCGCCCCCGAAACCTCCACCGGTCAACCGCGCGCCGACGACGCCCGCGCGACCGCGCAGCGCGTCGACCAGGAAATCGAGCTCGGGCGTGCTGTTCTCGAACAGGGTGCGCGAGCTCTCGTGGGAGGCGAAGAGCGCGCGGCCCACCTCCGCGGCGTCGCCGGCGGCGAGCGCGGCCCGGACGGCCCCGACCCGGGCGATCTCCTCGACGACGTGTCGGGCCCGCTTGAAGACGTCGGGGGCCATCGCGTCGCGGGCGGCGAGGACCATCCCGGGGGTCGCATCCGCGAGCCACCGCACGCCGAGGGCCTTCGCGGCCTCCATGCATTCCGCGTGGCGTCGGGCGTAGAGGGAATCGACGAGCGCGTGCTTGTGGTGCGTGTGGAAGGTCCAGAAGCGCAGGCCCGACGGCAGCGGAGCCGGCTCGAAACGCGGACCGCGGCAGTCGATGTGCACGAGGTGGTCGCGTCGACCGAAACCGGAAACGCCCTGGTCGAGAATCCCACAGGGCACGCCGACGAAGTTGTTCTCGGCCTCGCGCCCGGCCTTCACGAGTTCCTCGCGCGGGAGGTCGAATCGTTGCAGCGCCGCGATCGCGAGCCCGGTCGAGAGCTCGAGCGCGGCGCTGCTGCTCAAGCCCGCCCCGACGGGAAGATCCGAGACCACCGCCAACTCGAGTCCCGACACGGGCGCCATCCCCCGGGCCTCCAACGCGAGGAGGACGCCGAGCGGATAGTTCACCCAGCTCTGCGGACCGGAGCGCCGCTTGAAAGGCCGTTCACGCACCTCCACCGGATGCCCCGACTCCGCGCTGACGAAGGCCAGCACGCCGTCGCTCCGCAGTCGCGCCGCGACGGTGATTCCGCGGTCGATCGAGGCGCCCATCACGGTGCCGCAATTGTAGTCGGTGTGGTTGCCGATCACCTCGATGCGGCCGGGAGCCCCGGCGATCGCGGCCGGGGCGGCGCGGAAATGCTTGCGAAATAAGGCGTCGGCCTGGTCCGTCAGGGTCATCGGGCAAAAAGGTCTTCCGGGCACGCCCGTCCGGGGCAAGGTGCTTCTGGGTTCACGCCCCGGTTTTCCCCGGACCGTCCTCCCGCGGCCCGTACTCGCCCCGCCGCCCCTGGATCACTTTCTCGAGCAGCGAGGCGAGCGCGTCGGGCTCGCTCACGCCGCGCGCGACCGCGATCTGTCGGGCGCGTTTGAGCAGTTGACCGGCCATGACCCGCGCGGCCTGCGGTTCGGAGCCGAGTTTCTCGAAAACCCGGGCCAGGCCCACGAGCGGGTCGGAGGTCTCCTCGCTCACCACGCCCGCCCTTCCGCGAGCCCGAGCAGCTCGACCCGACCGCCGCTCGCGAGCGAGGCCGCTCCTCCGCCCTCCGCGAGGTGCGTCTGCAGCATCGCGAGCCCGACACGTTCGTCGCCTCGGGGCAGGGCGCCGCGCAGTTCGCCGGCGGGTTTTCCGTCGATCAAGATCGCCTCGCCGACCGGGGCCGCGGCGTCGCCGGAAACGCGCACGAGGTGGAGCCGGCGCCGCACGCGGCCCATGTTGTGCAGGCGCGCCATGACTTCCTGCCCGAGGTAACAACCCTTGGTGAACGAGATCGCCTCGTGCTCGAGCCCGCCCTCCATCGGCAGATCGGCCGGCCCGAGCTCGCCCGGCACGGCGACGACTCCGTCGAGCACCCGCAGCAGGTCGAGCTCCGACGCCTTCGCCTCGCGCCCTCCCGCCGCCGTGACCGCTTCGCGGAGGCGCCCCCGCCACGCCGACCCGGCGTCGCTCGTGGCCGCGAAAATCCACGCCGGCCTTCGCCCCGCGAAACGGCCACGAAAGACCGCCGCGCCCTCCCATCCGGCGAGACCGCCGACGCCGGGCGCCTCGATGCCGAGCGCGCCGAGCAGGGCCGCCGCGCCCGCCCCCGCCACACCGGCCAGCAGCGCCCCCGCGGTGGTGTCTTCGATCTCGACATCGTCCGCGACGATGTAGGGCTCCAACCGCCCCCGGATGACCTCCGCCGTCGATCCGGTGCTGACGATCTCGATGGAGCCACCCGCGCGGATCAGGACGTGGCTGTCCGCCAGGACCTTTCCCTTCTGATTCAGCCACAAGCCGTAGACGCTCCGCTCCGGGGCCGGGCCGCGGAGTTCGTTGGTGAACTGGCCCTGGAGAAACGGGAACGCGTCGGATCCCCGCACCCGGAAGTGGGTCGCGGGCGCGGATTCGAACAAAAGAAGCTCATCCATCTCTCTGATGATTAGATGTTTTTATTCCAAACGCCGAGACGAATCAAATTTCCCCAACAAACTCGTTGACGGGCCCGGCCAGATCTTCCACCTTCTCGTCATTCAAACACTTCCCCCTGCTTAGCGGGGGGTTTTGGGGTAACTAAGAAAGCAATGGCGGGTCGCTTAGGGGTAGGCGACCCGCCTTCTTTTTTGCCCATCGCAGCGAAGGCAAGCGCGAAGCCCTCGGAGTTACCCCTCGACACCCCCGAAAGCGCTTCGAACACTCGCCGGTTCCGTGTCCAAGACCGCAGACGTCCACGTCGCGAGCAATCGCGTCCTCCCCACCCCCGCCGAGCTCGTCGAGCGGATCCCCTGCACCCCCGCGCAGACCGACTTCGTCGCCCGGGCCCGCCGGGAGATCCGCGACATCCTCTTCGGCGAAGACCGCCGCCTCCTCGTCATCGTCGGCCCGTGCTCGATCCACGACGTGGACGCGGGCCGCGACTATGGCGGGCGTCTCGCCGCGCTCGCCCGCGAGGTCGGCGACCGGCTCCTGCTGGTGATGCGGGTCTATTTCGAGAAACCGCGCACGACGGTCGGCTGGAAAGGCCTGATCATGGACCCGCGCCTCGACGGCAGCGCCGACATTCCCGAAGGACTGCGGCTCGCGCGGGCGTTTCTTCGCGACATCATCGACCTCGGTCTGCCGACCGCGACCGAATTGCTCGACCCCATCACTCCGCAGTACATCGCCGACCTGATTTGTTGGTCCGCGATCGGCGCCCGGACGACGGAGTCGCAGACCCACCGGCAGGTGGCCTCGGGACTCTCGATGCCGCTGGGGTTCAAGAACGGAACCGACGGCGGAATCCAGACGGCGATCAACGCGATCCGCGCGGCGGGCCAGCCCCAGACCTTCCTCGGGGTCAGCATGGAAGGGCGCGCCTCGGCCGTCACCACCCGCGGCAACCCCGACTGCCACATCGTCCTGCGCGGCGGTCGTGACGGCCCGAACCACTCCCCGGAGCACGTCGCCGCCATCGAGTCCGCGCTGCTCCAGGCGAAGCTGCCGCCCGCGATCCTGGTCGACTGCAGCCACGACAACAGCGGCAAACAGCCGGAGCGCCAACCGGAGGTCTTCGGCTCGTTCCTCGAGCAGGTGCGCGGGGGCCGCAATTCGCTCATCGGAGCGATGCTCGAGAGCAACCTCGAGGCGGGTGCGCAGCCCTTCCCCGCGCCGCTCGCCTCGCTCCGTCGCGGCGTGTCGATCACCGACGGCTGCCTCGGCTGGGCCGCGACCGAGGCGCTCATCCGCGACGCCCACGCGCGGCTCGCTCCCCGCTTCGCCGACGGGTCCCGCTGAGACAATCGCGGCGCAACAATCCGCCCAATTTGCGTGCCGCGTCGGCGGCGCGTTTCGTAAACTCTCCCGCTCATGAGCTCGCCCATCCAAATCACCGTCACCGGAGCGGCCGGCCAGATCGGCTACGCGCTCCTCTTCCGCATCGCCTCCGGGGCGGTCTTCGGCCCGGACCAGCCCGTCTCGCTGCGCCTCCTGGAGATCCCGCAGGCCCTCCCCGCCCTCGAGGGAGTGGTGATGGAGTTGCAGGATTGCGCGTTCCCCCTCCTCCACGACGTGGTGGCGACCGCCGACCTCGACGAGGCCTTTCGCGGCACGAACTGGGCGCTGCTCGTCGGCAGCGTCCCCCGCAAGGCCGGGATGGAGCGCAAGGACCTCCTCGGGATCAACGGCCGGATCTTCATCGGCCAGGGTCGGGCGATCGCCCGCAACGCCGCGCCCGACGTGCGCATCCTCGTGGTCGGCAATCCCTGCAACACGAACTGCCTGATCGCGATGAACAACGCCCGCGACGTGCCCGCCGACCGCTGGTTCGCGATGACCCGGCTCGACGAGAACCGCGCCAAGACGCAGCTCGCGCGCAAGGCCGGGGTCCACGTCTCGCAGGTCTCGCGTCTCGCGATCTGGGGCAACCACTCCTCGACGATGTACCCCGACTACTTCAACGCCCGCATCGCCGGGAAGCCCGTCACGGAGGTGATCGGCGAAGAGGCGTGGTTCGCCGGGACCTTCATCCCCACGGTGCAGCAGCGCGGGGCCGCGATCATCAAGGCGCGCGGCCTCTCCTCCGCCGCCTCCGCCGCCAACGCCGCGATCGACACGGTGCGCTCGCTCGTCACGCCCACGCCCGCGGGCGACTGGAACAGCGTGGCCGTCTGCAGCGACGGGGCCTACGGGATCGAGCGAGGCCTGATCTACTCGTATCCGATCCGTAGTGACGGCCGCGCGTGGTCGATCGTGCCCGACCTCCCCGTCGGGGAGTTCAGCCGCTCGAAGATCGTCGCGACCGAGGACGAGCTGAAGGAGGAGAAGTCCCTCGTCGCCGAGCTCCTCGGCTGAGCGCGATCGCGGGCGGGGTTCAGCCGGTGTTCTTCAGGCCGCCGCTGATCCCGTTGATCGTGAGCTGGACCACGTCCTGGACGGCCTCCAGCTCGCGCTCGCCGGGCGCGGGCTGGCGCCGCAGGCGGCGCAGCATCTCCACCTGGATGTGGTTGAGCGGGTCGATGTAGGGATTCCGCAACTCCACCGAGCGCAGGAGGATCGGTTCGTTGTCCAGCAGCGCGGCCTGGCCGGTGATCGCGAGGATCGCCCGTTCGGTGCGGTCGAACTCGTCGCGGATGCGCCCGAAGACCTTCTCGCGCAGGGCCTCGTCGCGCACGAGCGAGGCGTAGAGCGCGGCGATCCCCATGTCGGCCTTGCGGAGGGTGAGCTGGGCGTTGTCGATCACGGTCTGGAAGAACGGCCACCGCGCGTACATCCGGCGCAGGACCTCCGGGCCCTCCTCCACCCGCTCCGCGATCGCCTCCAGGCCACGCCCCAGCCCGAACCAGCCGGGGAAGTTGAACCGGCTCTGCATCCAAGAAAAGACCCACGGGATCGCCCGGAGGTCGGACAGGCTGCCCGTCGCGCGCCGGAAGGTCGGGCGCGATCCGATCTTGAGGTGGCTGATCTCGTCGATCGGCGTCGCCTCCTTCCAGAAGACGAGGAAGCCGGGTGATTCGACCATGCCGCGGTAGGCCTCGAGCGAGGCCTCGGCCCCGATCCGGATCGCCTCGACGAACGCCTCGGGCACGGGCTCGCGCCGCCGGGCCGCATGGGCGCCGCGCAGGACGCCGGAGGCCACCTGCTCCAGGATCCGGTGCGCGAGGTCCTGGTCGTGGTAGCGCGTCGACAACACCTCGCCCTGCTCGGTGATGCGGATGGAGGGTTCGCGGAGCGCACACGGCTGGGCGAGGATCGCCTTCGCGGCCGGGCCGCCGCCGCGCGCGACCGTGCCTCCCCGACCGTGGAAAAGCGTCAGCCTCACGCCGTGTTTCGCACAGGTGTCGGCGATGACCTCCTGCGCGCGATAGAGCGCCCAGTTGGCCGCGAGGTAGCCGCAGTCCTTGTTGCTGTCGGAGTAGCCGAGCATGACGGTCTGGCGTCCGCCCGTGGCGTCGAGGTGGGCGCGGTACGGCGCGTTGGCGAACATCGCCTCCAGCACCTCGCCCGCGCGCCCGAGGTCGTCGAGGGTCTCGAACAACGGCACGATCGGCAGCGCCGCGCCGCTCCAGCGCATCAGCACCAACGCCTCCAGGACGTCGGAGAGAGCGTTGGTCATGCTGATGACGTAGACGCCGAACACCTCCGGCCCCAGCAGCGCGCTCGCGCGTGCGGCGAGGACGAGGGGATCGAAGACGTCGCGCGCCTCCTCGCTCAACGGGAACCGGCCGTCGATCGGTTCGATCGCGGTCTTCCCCGAGAGCACGCCCGAGAGGACGCGCAGCCTCCCGGCCTCCTTGAGCCCCGCGTAGTCCGCCGGGCCGCCGTGGGTCGCGAGGATCTCCTCCAGCGCCTCCTCGTGGCGGGCGGAATGCTGGCGCAGGTCGAGCCGGCCCGCGTGGAGACCGAAGGTCTCGACCTGCTGGAGAAGCCGCCGCAGTTCGCCGTCGGCGAGCCGGCGCGAGACGCCCGCCCCAAGGCATTCGGCGGCGGTGCGGAGCGTGGCGATCACGTCCGCGGCCCGGATCTGCGGGCGGGCGTCGGCCTTCGGCGCCCGCTCCAGCGTCTCGGGCATGCACTCGTTCCAGGCGAGCGCGAGGCGCTGCCGCAGGCCCGCGAGGAGGAGGCGGTAGGGCTCGTTGGGGAAACGGTGGGCGAGGATCTGGATGTGCTCCGAGAGCTGTTCGCTCTGCTTGAGGAGCTCCAGCACCTCCTGCGAGGCCGGTACCCGACGGCTGGATACGCTCAGGAGCCGGGACACCTGCTGGGTGGTGAGGCGGAGCTTGTCGATCGCCGTGCGGCGGTGGAGCATGAGGGTCTCGGCGGTGACGCGCGCGGTTACGTTGGGATTGCCGTCGCGATCGCCCCCGATCCACGAGCCGAAGGTCAGCCAGCGCCGCGGCGGACGCACCCCGGGATAGTGTGCGGCGAGCGCGCAGGCGAGGTCGTCCTCGAGGTGCGGGAGGGTCTCCCAGAGGGTGGAGTCGATGTACCAGAGCCCGGTGCGGACCTCGTCGACGACCTCGAGCCGCCGCGCCCGCGCGCGATCGGTGAGCCAGAGCGAGGTGATCTCGCGCTCCAGCGGTTCGGTGTCGCGGGCGGGGAAGGCCCCCGCCCCGGGCGCGCGCGCCGCGCGGAGGATCGCGGCGAGGCGGCGGAGTTTGGCGAGCACGGTCCGGCGCTTGGACTCGGTGGGGTGAGCGGTGAAGACGAGCTCGATCCGCAGCGCGTCGACGATCTCCTGCATCTCGCCGGCGTCGACGCCTGCGCGCTTGAGCTCCAGCACGGCGTCCTCGATCGACTCGCGCACGACCGCCCCCCCGCCGTCCGGGCCGCCGCTGAGGCGGGCGGCCCGCCGCTCGCGCAGGATGTCCACCCGGTAGTTCTCCTCGGCGAGGTTGACCAACTCGAAGTAGGTCGTGAACGCCATCGCCATGCCGTAGGCGTCGTCGGGATGGAAGCGTTCGATGGTCGCGCCCAGCTCCTCCCGGGCCGCCGCGTCTCCCGAACGACTCGCCTTCGCCAGCCGGCGCAACCGCTCGACGGCGGCGAGCGCTTCGGGCCCCTCGACTTCGGTGATGACGCGGCCCAGCGCGTTGCCGAGCAGGCGCACCTCCTCGGAGAGGAGGCTGAAGTCGTGTCCGCGCTGCGCGGGTGATGTCTTGCGGGCCCTGGGCATGGATGATGAGCGAACCGTGCCGCCCGGTCACCGCAACGCCAGAGCGCCGCCTCCGCCCGGATCAGTCGCCGCCGTAGAGCCGGAAGAGCGCCTGGGTGCCGAGCTCCTCGCCACCGCGGGTCGCGAGTTTCGCGTAGAGTTCGGAGGCGAGCCGGAGCATCGGCAGATCGACGCCCGTCTCGCGGGCGGCCTCGAGGGCGATGCCGAGGTCCTTCCGGAAATGTTTCACCATGAAGCCGGGCGCGAAGTCGCCCCGGATCATGCGGGGGGCGAGGTTGGAAAGCGCCCAACTGCCGGCCGCGCCGGAGGAGATGCTCGCGAGCACGGTCGACGGATCGAGGCCGTTGGCGCGGGCGTAGCCGAGCGCCTCGCACATGCCGAGCATGGCCCCGGCGACGGCGATCTGGTTGCACATCTTGGCGTGCTGGCCCGCCCCGGCCGGGCCCTGGTGGACGATCTGCGCACCCATCAGCCGCAGGATCGGCAGCACCCGCTCGAACGCCGCCTTGTCGCCGCCGACCATGATCGAGAGCCGGGCCTCGCGGGCCCCGACGTCGCCGCCCGAGACCGGTGCGTCGAGCGCCGCCACGCCGCGGGCGGCCGCGGCCGTCGCGATGGTCCGGGCCAGCACGGGGCTCGAGGTGGTCATGTCGACCACGATCGCGCCGGCCGCCGCCGTGGAGAGCACGCCCTTGGGGCCGAGGTGGACCTCCTCGACGTCCTTGGGGAAACCGATGATCGTGACCACCACGCCGGCCCCCTCGGCCGCGGCGGCGGGCGAGTCGCACCAGCGCGCGCCGGCCGCGACGAGGTCCGCCGCGCTCGCGGCGGTGCGTGAAAAGACCCGCAGCGGGTGGCCGGCCTTCAGGAGGTGGCCGGCCATGCTGCGGCCCATGATGCCGATGCCGATGAAACCGACGGTGACGGGGTTGGTGCTCATGCGAGGAGTTGCCGATCGTTCAGGCGAAGCGCTCTTCCTTCCACGGGTCGGCCGAATTGGAGTAGCCGCGCACTTCCCAGAAGCCGGGCTTGTCCCTGGCGAGGAAGGTGAGACCCGCGACGAACTTCGCGCCCTTCCAGGCATAGAGTTTCGGGATGATCACGCGGGCGGGGCCGCCGTGTTCGCGCGAGACCGGCTCGCCGTCGAAACGCGTCGCGACGAGCACGTCGTCGTCGAGACACCGCTCCAGCGGCACGTTGGTCGAATAGCCGTCGTAGGAGGTGAAATAAACGAAGCGCGCCTCCGGCCGCGGCCGGGCGAGCTCGTAGAGGGTGGTGAACGCGACCCCGCCCCAGCGGCAGTCGTAGCGACTCCAGGTCGTGACGCAGTGGAAGTCGCTCACGTCATCGACCTGGGGGAGCGCGTTGAAGGCCGCCCAGTCGAGCCGCACCGGGTTCTCGACCTCGCCGTCGAGCGAGAGCGTCCATTTCGCGGTCGGCACCTCCGGCTGGACGCCGAGGTCGAGCACGGGAAACCCGGTCGTGAGCCGCTGCCCGGGGGGCAGGCGCCCGGGCGAGGCGTCTTCGCGGGCGCGCACGCCCCGGAGTTTCTGCTTCTCCGCCCAACGCGCCTTCGCGGCGATGTAGTTCTCCTTCACGGCGCGCGCACGCTAGCCGCACGGGCGCCGCAGGCAAGCGACGACGATCTCACGCGCCGCCTCCCGGCGGATAGAGGTCCGGGTTGCGGAACGGGATCAAGGCCAGCACGACCGCGGGCTCGTAGAGCGCGGTGCGATCGATCGCGTCGCCCGTGAGCAGGCCCACCGCGCCGTTGGCTTGTTTCGAGTTGCTCCGCCCGAAGACGGCATCGTCGGCATGCCCCAGCTCGACCCCGCGACCGACGAGCTCGGCGATCCGCGGCGGCACCTGGAACGACGCGGTGCGGCTGCGCCCCTCGCGCTCGCGCGAACACACGACGATCCACGCGAAGCCGTGCAACACGCCTTCGCGCTCCTCCACTCCGCCCTCCACCCCGACCCAGTAGTCCGCCTCGGGGGCGGCGGCGCGGCCGTTGCGCACGCGATTCTCCGCACCGCGCAAGGTCTCGGCGTCGTCCCTCGGCTGCTCGCCCACTCCGCTCGCCACGGCGACGCCCTCGACCCGGAACACGGCGCCGCGATCCGCGAAGGCGCGGCGGAATCCATCGGCCACGGCGGCGAGTTTGACCGGATTCGTCGAGGCGACGACGACGCGGGAGGAGGCGGGTTCGGCGGGGGACACGAGCGCAGGAGACGAAGCCGCACGCTGGCCGCGCCGGTCGGAACCGCCAAGGCTCAAACCGTCGCCACACGGGTGTAATCGAAAGTGGTGGCAACCTGCCGTCATGGGCCGGGGTTCAGCCCCGGTCCCTACGGCGGAACCGAACCCAGCCACGACTTCCGAACACTCCCGTGATCGACCAACTGATGGCGTTCAGGGTCGAGGTCGGGCGCGGTCCTCCCCACTCCGCGCACTCCGCGCATTCCGCGGTTTTTCTCCGGAGTGAACCGCGGAGTGCGCGGAGTGCGCGGAATCAGACAGGAAGATGAGAGCTGGAGAAGGGATCGCAGGGTGTCCTCAAAAGTGGTGG
>DAIPIQ010000026.1:0-27797 GCA_036770745.1 Opitutaceae bacterium
AGGCCGACCTCCCAGATCACCTTGCCCGACCGGAGCGAAGTCGCCGCACCGACCTCCAGGGCCGTCCGGCTTCCCGGAGCCTTCTCCAGCCGCACCGAGAGGGTCACGTAGTCGTAGTTGTCGAACTCGATGAACTGCCCGCCCCCGGCCACGACGTTGTAGAGCAGGGCCTCGACGTGCTCGACCATCACGACGTAACCCGGAGGCGGGTCGAAGTTCACCCGGGTGATGACGCCGTCGACACCGCCCACCTCCAGTTCGTAGCTCTTCCCCGGCTTGAGGACGGCGTGCGCCTTGTTTCCCGGCTGCCACAAGGTCGTGTAGTTCTCGCACTCGCTCCAATCCAGCGGGGATTCGCCCACGAGCGCGGCCCACGCCGCGCCTCCGAGCGCGTGGACCGTGTATCCAACCCGCAAGGACGCGGGATCCCCGACCTGCTGGGCCTGGAGGGAGGGCGAAAGGGACGCGATCGTCGCGAGGCATCCCAGGAGAACGAACCTGCGGGCGTCGGCGGTATTCATGGCCGGGTATCAGTTCGAGGCTCCCCGCGCGACGATCGCGTCGTTTTCCGATCGCCGTTGCTCGCGCGCTCGTGCGGCCTCGGCCACGATGGCCTCGGCCGCTTCCTGCCGTTGCTCGAGCTTCCGCCTCCGCTCCTCCGCCACTTCCGACGCCGGACTGTTTCCGGGCTCGATCCTCGCCAGGACGGCCAACGCTCCCGCTTCGTCGTGGAGGAGGTCGGATCGGGCTTCCGCTTCGGCGAGGAGCAGCGTCGTCCGGAGTTCGTTCGTCGCTCCGCCACCGCCGGCGTCATCGATCGCCCCTGCCAGGCGCACGAGAAGCGCTTCCCCGATCAACGAAGCCTCCAGCGGGGCGCCGCGCGAGCGGGCAAGGAGCGCGGCCCGGAGCGTGCGGCGAAACCCGGTTTGTTGTTCCGCGGCGGACGTCGTGCCCTTGACCTGCTCGTCGACCAAGGCCTCCGCGGCCGCGCGCGCATCCGCCCGGCCTCCGAGACCGGCGATCTCCGCCGCGAGGGCCTCGGTCCTCTCGAGGTCCAGACGCACGGTTCTCTGAAAATCCCGGAAGCCCACCGTGGGCCTCATCGTCCGCCTCTCGAGGCGTTCGCGCTGATCGGGAGGAACGAGGTCCACCGGGCCATCCTCGACCGCGGGCGGGAGTGGACGCACCGGAACCCGCTGCGCGTCCCTCCCGCCGGGTCGCATCGAAAAAACGTCGCCCTCGATCGGCGACCGCGAGGAGGAGCCGGTGGATCCGCGAGCAACGCGGTCGTCGGGAACCGCGGCGGCCGGAAGCGGGCGGGCGGAAAATCCGAGCAGAAGCGCCACGCCGAAGAGCAGAGCGAAGAGGGGAAATGCTTCCCGAGGAACTTCTCGTGGGACGGGTTGCGACCTCCCGGAAACCCGGCCGGTCCGCGTCGCATCACGATTCGTGCGCCGGTCCGAGCCGAGGGGCGCCCGGGGGTTTGCTTTCAATGCTCGAGCGGGAGTCCGGCCGGGATTCTTGAATCCGTCGTGGTGCATGTTCGATCCTCCTGAAATCCGAGAAGAAAGATCTTGGATCTTGGCTTTCACTGCGGGGAGGGACCCTGAGGGGAGCGGGGGTAGTGCGGCGGACGAGTCCATCTCCACATCGCACGTAAGGTCTCTACCCCCCCCCTATTGAGACATGGCAAGAAGAATTTCCTGTTTCGTCGGCAAAATCGCGGACACCGCCCCGCCTCGCGTCGGCCTCGTTTTGGCAGAGCCCGCATGTGCTCGAATGAAGCGCAGCGATCCGACCAGAGCAGCCGAGGTGAAGAGGCTGGTGGGCCGACGGCCGGCGTTCGGCGACCTTTCGGCGAACGAAACTCCAACAACCCGCCCGGAGGCGGGCTCCACCTTCACCGGGCACAGACCGTTTCTCGTCACCGAAAAGGCACCGCGCGCCGGCGCGCGTGCTCGGCATGGTGCTCAACGCAGACCCCGTCGGAGAGTTTTGGACCTCCCTCGAGGGCGTGCGCCTCCGGTGCGGCGCCAGCCAGCCACCTCTTTGGATCCCACTTCGGTTGGAAATCTCCCATCCGCAGTCTTGAGCATTCGCGGGAATCGCTCTATCTCCCCGACGATTGTTCGAGATGAAAGGATTCCAAAAAGCCTATTTGCGAGCCCTCGGTAAGGCCCTCGAGCCCACCGTGATCGTCGGAAAAGGGGGGCTCACGCCCCAGGTGATGAGCGAAGTTCATCGCGCCTTCGACCGACAGGAGCTCATCAAAGTGAAGTTCACGTCCTTCAAACTCAAAGATGAGAAGGACGAGATGGCCGACAGCATCGCTGTCCAGACCCGCGCGTTCATGGCGGGGATGGTGGGCCACACCGCGCTGTTCTACAAGCAGTCGCCCGAGTCGGCCAAGCGGCGCATCCGCGTGCCGGCCGAGCCCGAGGCCGAGCTGGTCGGCGCGGGCGAGGGCAAGCTGCTTCAGCGCGTCGCCGGCAAGTAGAGCGGGGCGTAGCGCTCCTCGAGGTGTCGGAGAAGAGGGGCGGGCGAGAGTTCGCCGCCCGTCACTTCGCGCACCAGTTCCATGGTGGAGAAACGCCGCCCGTGGCGGTGGATCGTTTCGCGCAGCCAGCCGAGCAACCGCCCGAACCGGCCCCGCGTGAAGTCCTCCTCCAGCCCGGGCAGTGCCGCGAGCGCGGCCTGCCAGAGCTGGGCGGCGATCATGTTTCCGACGCAGTAGCTCGGGAAGTAGCCGAACGCGCCGCCGGACCAGTGCACGTCCTGGAGCACGCCTTCGGCGTCGGACGCGGGGTCGATGCCGAGCAGCTCGCGGGAGAGCTCGTTCCACGCCGCCGGCAGGTCCGCGACGGCGAGCCCGCCCGCGAAGAGCCGGCGTTCGATCGTGAAGCGCAGGAGCACGTGCAGGTTGTAGGTGACCTCGTCGGCCTCGACCCGGATCGGCCCCGGGCGCACGTCGTTGATTTCCCGATACAGCTCGTCGGAGGAGAGCCCGTCGAGGCGCCCGGGGAACGCCGCGCGGAACTCCGACTCGAAGAACGCCCAGAAGGCGCGGCCGCGGCCGACCTGGTTTTCCCAGAGCCGGCTCTGCGACTCGTGCACCGCCATGCCGACGGCCTCGCCCAGGGCCGTGCCGAGCCGGTCCACCGGCAGACCCTGCTCGTAGAGTCCGTGGCCCGTCTCGTGGATCGCGCCGAAGAGCGCCTCGAGCGGCCGGTCCTCGTCGAAGCGCGTGGTCATCCGCGTGTCGGCGGCGTCGCCCGAGCAGAACGGATGCACCGCGACGTCGATGCGGCCGCGGCTGAAGTCGAAACCGAGCCGCGCCACGACCCGCCGGAGAAACGCATCCTGTGCCGCGACGGGAAACCCCCGCATCGCCGCGCGGCGGCGCGGCGGGGCCGCGGCGACGATCCGCCGGACCAGCGGCACGAGCCCGCTCGCGAGCTCGTCGAAGAGCGCGGCCACGACGGCCTCCGTCATCCCGGGGTCGTTCCGGTCGAGCAGGTGGTCGTAGGGGCGGTCTCCCAAGCCCAGATACGCGGCCTCCTCTCGGGCCATCGCCACCTGCCGTTCGAGAAACGGCGCGAAGGCCGCGAAATCCGCCCGCTCCCGCGCCTCCTTCCACGCGTGGTAGGCCTCGGAATCGAGCGCGGCCCGGCGGGCGACGAACGCCGCCGGCAGCCGCGTCGCCCGGTCGAAATCCCGCCGGGCGTGGCGGACGATCACCCGCGCATCGGGTTCCAGCCGTTCCCCCTCCTCCTCGAGGCGGCCGAGGAGCGCGCCGATCTCCGGGGCGGTCCCGGCTTCATGGGCGAGCGCGGCGAGGGTCGAGAGCTGTTCCGCCCGCCGCGGGGCGGAGGCCGGGGGGAGGTTCACCTGTTCGTCCCAGCCGAGCAGGCCGATGACGGACCGGATCCGGTCGGCGTGGCGGAGCAGTTCGGTCAGGCGCACGAGATCGGCTTCGGGCATGGGGCGATCTCAGGACGCCGGAACCGCATGGCAAGCGCGCGCGACGTGGGAACAAAGGCCGCGCCGTCCCATTTCGCTCGTCTAGCCCTAGGGCGTACGCGGGGTTTTGGGGTTGACTGTCCCCTCGTCGACCTGTTCGCCTTCCGCCCCTTTGCGCCCCGAGCGGGGCCCGAAACACACCAACCATGAAACGCTCCTCCTCCATCAGTTCGCTCCTCGCCGCGGCGGGGTTCGCGTGCGCCGCCGTCCTCCCGGCTTCGGCCGACGTCATCGAGACCGTCGGCGGCTCGACCATCCAGGGCAAGGTCCTCTCCACCGACGGAGGTGTCGTGCGGATCGAGACCGACTTCGCCGGCGTCATCGAGGTGAAGCAAGCGCAGGTGAAGTCGCTCGTCACCGACGCCCCGGTCTTCGTGCAGCTCACCGACGGCAACGCCGTCCAGGGCCGCATCGAGAAGGCCGGCACGGCCCTGCGCGTCGCCGGGACCACCGGCGCGATGCAGACGCAGCCCGCCTCCATCGCCCACATCTGGCTGCCCGGCGACAAGAGCCCGGCCGAGCGCGCCGCCGACGCCCTGCGTCGCAAGTGGACCTACACCGCCGCCTTCGACCTCAACGGCCGGCAGGGCAACAGCGACCGTTTCTTCATCGGGACCTCGGGCCGCGCGACCCTTCAGGGCGAGGACGACCGGCTCGTCTTCTTCGCGAACTACTCCCGCGCCGACGAGAACGACAACACCACCCAGGACGAGGGCAAGGCCGGCGTCGACTACTCGAACTTCTTCACCGAAAAGACCTCCTGGTACGTCCGCACCGAGCTCGGGTTCGACAAGACCAAGTTCCTCGACCTGCGCTCGCAGAGCGCCGCGGGCCTCGGCTACTCGTGGATCAAGACGGCCCGCCAGTCCCTCGAGGTTCGCGGCGGTCTCAGCTACCGCTTCGAGAACTACTCCACCGGTCTCGACTTCGACTCGGTCGGCCTCGATACCGGCCTGATCCACTCCTACGTCTTCGAGTGGGGCAAGCTCACCAACGAGCTCACCTGGACGCCCTCCTTCGACGACTTCGGGAACTTCGTCATCACCCACGAATCCGCGGTCGAGCTGCCCCTCGCGGCCGGCAAGGCGTGGAAGCTGCGGGTGGGTCTGAAGAACGACTACACGAGCGAGCCGCCCGCCGGGTTGACGAAGCACGACTGGACCTACTTCACCCAGCTCGTCTTCACCTGGCAGTAAGGCCGGGCCGCATTCCCGTCGATCCGAGCGGCTCCGGGGAGTGCCTGCGTCCCGCAGGCCGCCCTCGGCGTCTCGCCGAGGGCTTCGGACGCTGGGGCGAGACGCCGCAGCGGACGCGCGGGACGGGTGTGCTCCCCCGGAGAACCCCGCGGCGCGCTCAGCGCAGCGCGTCGCGGAGCACCTGAAAGGTGTGGCGCACGCGGATCGGCGAGCCGAGCCGGGCGAGGTGCGCCTGGAGCTGGGTGAGGCAACCGATGTTGCCCGAGGCCACGACCTCCGCGCCGGTCGCGATCACCGCCCGCGCCTTCTGCGCCCCGAGCGAGGCGGCGATCGCCGGCTGATCGAGGTTGTAGGTGCCGGCGCTGCCGCAGCAGAGGTGCGCGTCGGGCAGCTCCACGAGCTCGAGCCCGGGCGCCGATCGCAGGAGCTCCCGCGGCTCGGCGCGCACGCCCTGGGCGTTGGCGAGATGGCAGGCGTCGTGGTAGGCGACCCGCACCGGCGCGCGCGCCCCGCCCGGCGGCGACCGCCAGCCGAGCCGGGCGAGAAACACGCTCACATCCGACACGCGGTGGCGGAACGCCTCCGCCCGCGCCTCCTCCGGCGTGCCGGCGAGCACGAGGTGGTACTCGTGCAGCGCGGAGCCGCAGCCGGCGGCGTTGGTGAGGATCGCGTCGACGTCGTCGGGAAAGGCCGCGAGGTTCCGCCGGGCGAACGCCCGGGCCGCTCCGAGGTCGCCGGTGTGCCAGGAGAGGCCGCCGCAGCAACCCTGTCCCCGCGGGATGACGACCTCCACGCCCTGGCCCGCGAGGACCTCGAGCGTGGCCGAGTTGATGTCGGGCGCCAGCACCTGTTGGGCGCAACCGGCGAGCAGGGCGACGCGGGCGCGGCGCGCCCCGACCGCGGGGGTCACCTCCGGCCACGTCCCGGCCGGAGGAAGCGTGGCCGGGGCGAGCTCCAACATCGGGCGGAACACGCCCGGCACGAGCGGCCCGAGCAGCCGCCCGAGCCGGCCCGCCGCGACCGCGAGGCGGAAGCGCCGCGGATACGGGATCGTGCGCTCCGCCAACCAGCGGCGCAACCGCTCCGCCGGGCTGCGCGTGAACTTCTCCCGGGCCAGCGAGCGGAACGGGCTGATCAGGTCGCGGTACGGCACGCCGCTCGGGCACGCCGGCTCGCAGGCCAGACAACCGAGGCAACGGTCGACATGCGGCTGCGCCTCGGCCCACGACAGGTCGCCCTCCAGCACCTGCTTCATCAGGACGATGCGCCCGCGGGGCGAATCCATCTCCTGCCCGAGCTCGCGGTAGGTCGGGCAGGCCGCGAGGCAGAAACCGCAGTGCACGCACGTGTCGACGGCCTTCGCCATCGGGGCGCCGAGCGGGCCGTGTTGCGCGGGTTGGATCGAGTGGAGCATGTCAGAGAAGCGGTGGGAAACGATCCTCGGGGTCGAGCGCGGCCTTGACCGCGGCCGCGACCCGCGGGGCGGGCGGCGGGCGGATCCACAACGGCCCGGGGCCGCGCAGGGTCAGGGCGGGAAACCCGAGCCCGACCGGATCGGCCGAAGGCGGCAGGGCGACGAAGGCGACGTTGCCGGCCGCGCTCACGTGCGCCCGCCCGCCGAGCGCGCGCACCGCGGCGAGCAGCTCGGGCACGCGCCCGGGGGCGAGGGCGATCTTGAGGAGCGTGTCGCCGGCGTCGGCCCAGAGTTGTTCGTTCAATCCGCGCCAGGCGTCCGCGGCGACGTCGCCGTCGAGGATCTCCCCCGGCCGGTGCGCGAGGATCTCCCGCGCGAGGGCCCCGAGGGGCGCCGCCGGACCCGCGAGCCGCACCAGCAGGGCGTCGCCGTCCGGCACGAGGTCGACGGCCTCCGCCTCCCAGCGCGACCGGCCGATCGCGGCGAAACACGAGACCGCCTCCGCCGGCGAGCCGAGGGGAAGCCGCAGGGTGAGCGAGGCCGGCGGGCGGGGGAAGACCTTGAACGTGAGCTCGGCGAGCACGCCGAAGCGGCCGAGGCCGCCGACGAAGAACTTCGGGAGGTCGAAACCGGCGGCGTTCTTCACCACCTTGCCGCCGAGGCGCAGGAGGCGGCCGCGGCCGTCGACGAAGCGCACCCCGAGGATGAAGTCGCGCAGGCCGCCGAAGCGGAGCCGCCCGGGACCGCTCAGGCCGGCGGCGACCGTGCCGCCGAGCGTCGCGCCGCGCTCCACGAGCGGCGGGTCGAAGGGCAGGTACTGGCCGCGCTCGGCGAGCGTGCCGACGAGGTCGCGGAGGGGGGTGCCGGCGAGCGCGGTGAAGGTGTATTCATCCGGTTCATACTCGACCACGCCGGCGAGCGCGCGGGTCGAGAGGGGGACGCACCCCGCATCCGTCGCGGAGAGCCGGGGCTTGGTGCCGGCGCCGACGGCGAGCACGCGGGGATGGGCGAGGACGGCCTCGGCGAGCCCGGCGACGGTGGCGGGGGCGATCATGTGCGGGAGATCACCCCGGCGCGCTCCAGCGGGTGGAGGCCGTGGGCGGCGAGCGCGGGCGGGCCGCCGCCGGGGAACATCTTTCCGGGGTTGGCGATGCCGAGGGGATCGAAGGCGGCGCGGATGCGCCCGAGGCAGTCGATCTCGTCGGCGGTGAACATCTCGGGGAGGTAGTCGCGTTTCTCGACGCCGACCCCGTGTTCGCCGGTGATCGAGCCGCCCATCTCGACGCACATCCGGAGGATGCGGCCGGCCAGGGCCTCGGCGCGCCCGAGTTCACCGGGGTTGCGCCCGTCGTAGAGGATGAGGGGGTGGAGGTTGCCGTCGCCGGCGTGGAAGACGTTGGCGCAGCGGATCCCGGCTTCGCGGGCCATCGCGCCGATGCGGCGCAGGGCCTCGCCGAGGCGACGGCGCGGCACCACGCCGTCCTGGACGATGAAGTCGGGGGAGAGCCGGCCGACCGCGCTGAAGGCACTCTTGCGGCCCTTCCAGATCGCGAGCCGCTCGGCGGTGTCGCGGGCCGGGCGCATCTCGACGGGGCCGCTCGCCGCAAGGATCGCCTCGAGGCGCACCCGGTCGGCGGCCACGACCTCGCGCGGGCCCTCGAGCTCGACGATGAGGACGGCCTCGCAGCCGGGCGGATACTCGGCGTGCACCGCGGCGGTCGCGGCCTCGAGGGCGAGCGCGTCCATGATCTCGATCGCACCGGGGAGCAGGCCGCTCGCGACCACGGCGGAGACGGCGTCGCCCGCCTGTTCGAGCGTGCGGTACCCGGCGAGCACGGTGTGGAAAACCTCGGCGCGCGGGAGGAGTTGCAGGGTGATCTCCAGGGCGATGCCGAAGAGGCCCTCGTTGCCGTTGAAGAGGCCGCACCAGTCCGGCCCGAGCGTCTCCCGGCTCTCGCCGCCGAACTCCACGACCTCGCCGGTGGCGAGCACGGCCCGGAGGCCGAGGACGTGGTTGGAGGTCATGCCGTACTTGAGGCAGTGGGCTCCGCCGGAGTTGAAGGCGACGTTGCCGCCGATCGTGCAGATCGACTGGCTGGAGGGGTCGGGTGCGTAGTGGAGGCCGAACGGAGCGGCGGCGGCCGTCACGGCGGCGTTGATCACGCCGGTCTGGACGACGGCGAGGCGCGCCTCCGGGTCGAGGCGGAGGATGCGGTCGAGGCGGTTGAGGGTGATGACGATGCCGTCGGCGACGGGGAGCGAACCGCCCGAGAGGCTGGTGCCGCTTCCGCGGGCGACGAAGGGGATCCGCGCCGCGTGGCAGGCCCGCACGAGGGCGATCACCTCGTCGGCGGTCTCGGGCACGGCGACCGCGAGCGGCGTCGCATGGAAGGCCGTGAGCGCATCGCTCGCATAGGCGGCGAGCTGGGCCGGCCGCGAGAGCAGCCGCTCCGCGGGGAGGATCCCGGAAAGGCTGCGCAGGACGGCCGAGGACATGGGTCAGCGCCCGAGGATCTCGCGGAGCGCGGCGAGGACGAGGTCGACGTTGCGGACCGTGGCCCCGTGGCCCATCAGCCCGATGCGCCAGGCCTTGCCGGCCATCGGGCCGAGGCCGCCGCCGATCTCGATCCCGTAGTCCTCGAGGAGGCGTCGCCGCACGCCGACGTCGTCCGCCCCGTCGGGGATGGCGATGCAATTGAGGGTGTGGAGCGAGCGGGAGGGGATGTAGTCGAGGCCGAGACCGGCGAGACCGGCGCGGAGGCGGCGGTGCATCGCGGCGTGGCGGGCGATGCGGTTCTCGAGGCCCTCCTCGAGGACGGTGAGCAGGGCTTCGCGGAGGGCGTAGGTCATGTTGACCGGCGCGGTGTGGTGGTAGACGCGACCGCCCCCACCCTCGCCGGTGTAGTACTTCCGCAGCATCGAGACGTCGAGGTACCAGGACCGGACCTTCGTGCGGCGGGCGTCCATCCGTGCGAGGGCGCGCTCGCCGAAGCTGACCGGCGAGAGGCCGGGCGGGCAGCTCAGGCATTTCTGGGTGCCGCCGTAGATCGCGTCGATGCCCCAGGCGTCGACCTCGAGCTCGTGGCCGCCGAGGCTGGTGACGGCATCGACGAGGAGGAGCGCGCCGCGGGCGTGGACGAGGTCGGCGAAGCCCTCGAGCGACTGGTGCGCTCCGGTGCTGGTCTCGGCGTGGACGAGGCCGACGAGTTTCACCCCGGGATGGGCGTCGAGGGCGGTCGCGAGGTGGTCGAGCGTGAAGGTCTCGCCCCACTTCGTCTCGATCGCGTGCACGACCGCGCCGCAGCGCTCCATCACGTCCTTCATGCGGGTGCCGAAGACGCCGTTGACGCCGACGATCGCCTCGTCGCCGGGCTCGAGGAGGTTGACCGCGCAGCACTCCATCCCGGCCATGCCGGTGCCGCTGACGGGAAAGGTGAGCGCGTTGCGGGTGCGGAAGACCTCGCGAAGCAGCGCGCAGGTCTCGTCCATGAACGTCAGGTACTGCGGATCGAGGTGTCCGAGGGTGGGCGCGCCGAGGGCGCGGAGCACGCGCTGCGGGACGGGGCTCGGGCCGGGGCCGAGGAGGATGCGCTCGGCCGGTTGGGTGGAGGGCGGGAGGACGGGCATGCGGGGCGGCGGTGGCGCGAACGAAACGCGTCGTGCAAGGGTGGAGCAACCTCCAACCCCGCACCGCCCCGCGCGGTCAATCGAGCCGGTAGGCGTTCTCGCCGTGCTCGACCTGATCGAGGCCGAGGTTCTCCGCCTCCCGGCCGACGCGGAGACCGACCGTGGCCTTGACGACGAGGACGATCGCGACCGTGCCCGCGGCCGACCAGAGGACCGTGAAGCCGACGCCCTTCAGTTGGGTGAGCAACTGCGCGCCCATGTCCTCCACGCCCGTGCCGCCGAAGGCCGCCGTGCCGAAGACCGCGAGCAGCAGTGTGCCGAGGATCCCGCCGACCCCGTGGACCGCGAAGACGTCGAGGGCGTCGTCCACCTTCAGGCGGCGTTTCACGAAGCCGCAGGCGAAGTAGCAGACCGAGCCGGCGATCAGGCCGATCAGCGCGGCGCCGAGCGGGCCGACGTTGCCGGAGGCCGGGGTGATCGTGGCGAGCCCGGCGATCAGGCCGGTGACGGCGCCGACCAGGCCCGGTTTCCCGGCCTTGCCCCATTCGAGGAACATCCAGGTGAGCGCGGCCACGGAGGCGGAGATGTGGGTGACGAGCATCGTCATGCCCGCCGCCGCACCGGCCGAGCCCTGGCTGCCGGCGTTGAAGCCGAACCACCCGACCCAGAGCATCGCCGCCCCGATCATCACCATGCCGGGATTGTGCGGCGGTTGGACGCGGGCGGGAAAATCCGCCCGCGGGCCGAGGAAGGCCGCGAGGATCAGCGCCGAGACGCCGGCGGTCGCATGCACCACGATTCCGCCCGCCAGATCGAGCACGCCGGCGGCCTGCATCCACCCGCCGCCCCAGACCCAGTGCGCGACCGGGGTGTAGACGACGATCAGCCAGAGCGCGGAGAAAAGCAGGACCGCACGGAACCGCATCCGCTCCACGAAGGCGCCGACGATCAGGCCCGGCGTGATGATCGCGAAGGTCATCTGGAACATCACGAAGACCGTCTCCGGGTAGGTGCGCCCGGCCGTTTCGCCCGCATCCAGGCCGCGCAGAGCGAGCCGGCCGAGGTCGCCGATCCAGCCACCGCCGCCGCCCGAAAACGCCAGGCTGTAGAGCCCGACGACCCAGAGGACGGACGCGAGGCAGGCGATCGCGAAACAATGCATGAGGACCGAAAGCACGTTCTGCCGGCGGACGAGCCCTCCGTAGAAGAGCGCGAGGCCGGGCAGCGTCATGAAGAGCACGAGCACGGTCGCGGTGATCATCCAGGCGGTGTCCCCGCTGTCGGCGGCGGGAGCGGGCACGCCCTGCGCAAACGCGAGGCGGGGGAGCAGGAGCAGCCCGGACGCGGCGAAGGCCGCGCGGGCGAACAGGGGGCGGGGTGAAGGCATGGCGGGGGGCGGGGTCGGAACGATGAACAACGTTCATGCTCCCGCGGAAAGCCTTTTCTTGGCCGGTCCCGCGAGGTCAGCCGCCCGGCTGCGCCGCCAGCCACGCCCGATACTCCGGCGACGCCCTGAGGAAGCCCGCCGTCACCAGCTCCTCGACGTCCTCGAGCCGGCGCGCGCCCGGGCCGTGGAGGGAGAAGGCCGGATCCTCCCGCAGCAGCTCCTCCATCCGCACGTAGCGAGCGGAGCCCTTGTAGTACCCCCCCTCCCGCACCGCCCGCGCCAGCGTGGCGGCGAAATCGCGGGTGAACTTGTAGTGGAGGAGCACGGCCGAGACGTCGGCGATCCGCGCGTAGCTGATGTCGTGCGCGTACTTCGGCAGCTCCATCGGCGGAGACCAGCGCAGCAGCGGGTGCTTGGTCAGCAGGAGGTCGTTGCCGAAGGCGGTGAGGTTGATGCCACAGGAGAGGCACTCGATCCCCGGGTCGGAAATGACGTTGGTCCCGCCGAAGGCGAAGGCGTGCGGATCGCCCTTCAGGCCCCCGAGGTCGTAGTGGCGGTGGACCCGCGAGAGGTCGCCATCCGGTGCGGCGGGCGCCTCCAGGATCGGGCCCGGGGAAAACAGGTCGAGCATGTGGGCGACGACCGCGTTGAAGCCGCGCGCCTCCAGGTAGCGGCAGAAACCCGGCAGGCCGACCCGGGCGGACCCGGGGAAATCGAAACATTCGTCGATGTCGAGGAGCAGGCTCCAGCGATCGCGACCGAAACGCCGGATGAGGTGGCGCTTGAAGGCGTGCTTGTACTCCCGATACGGCAGCCGGCTGCGGAGCATCGTGACGTCGGACTGCGCGCGCAGGATCGACTCGGTCGCGTCGCGCGAACCGTTGTCGAGGAAGACGAAATGTGCCGCGCCCAGCCGCCGGTGGTGGGCGAGGAAGTGCGGCAGGTACTCCGCGCCATCGCGCAGGGAGCAGAGGACGACGGGCGCGGCCGGCGTCTCGCGGGGGCCGTGGAGGTGGCGCAGCTCGAGGGAGAGGCGGACGCTCCGCAGGCGCTTGAAGACCATCTCGGCGAGCACGCCCGCCGCGCCGCCGGGTTCGTCGTTGCGGCGCAGGATCTTCGCGAGGGCGCGGAGTTTGTTTTCGAGTTTGGAGCGGGTCGAAGCCATCACGGGTCCGCTTCAAGCCCGGCGCGCGGCGCGCCGAAACAACAACTGATGGTCCCGCGGTCGCGGGCCCACCGCCAACTTCCCATGAATCCTCCCGAAAAGATCGGTCTCTGGCGACGCCTGAGCCGCCACCGCTTCACCAAACACAAGATCTCGCGGAAAAACCTCAACCGCCTCGCCGCGGAGCAGGCGAGCGGGGAGCGGACGTTGATGCTGCATCCCGAGGCGGGTCATGAGGACTTTCCCGACCGATACGTCGTCTCGAAGCGGCCCGAGGACAACCCCGACCTGCTGGTTGACGCGCAGTTTCTGGGCCTTTCGCGGATCGAATCGGAGAGTTTCAAGGTCATCGTGTGCTGCGGTCTCCTCGAGCACATCGCGGATCCCCACCGGTTCATCGGCGAGTTGCACCGCATTCTTCAGCCGGGCGGGAAGGTGATCGTCGCCGCGAGCTCCTGCTTCTCGCTCCACGAGTGTCCGGACGACTATTTCCACTTCACGCCCTACAGCTTCAAACTGCTCTTCAAGGACTGGAGCCGCTTCGAGGTCCTGCGCGGCTCGTGCGGGCCGTTCGAGACGATCGGAATCCTCCTCCAACGCATCCACATCCAGTGCGAGATCTTCCCGCTCGTGCGTCCGTTCGTCGAGGTGATGTTCCATCTGGCGCCGCTGCTCGACCGCTTCGTCACGCGGCAGTACAACACCGTGCAGTACCAGGATGCGCGCAGTGAATGCGACTCGATGCTGCCCTCCAACATCCACGCGGTCGTGATCAAATGAGCGCCCCGCGCGCGACCCGCGGGCGATGATCCTCACGCTGCAGGAGTGGCTCCACCGCCGGCCCGCGACCCCGGAGGAGTCCTGCATCGTCGGGGCCGGCCCGGCCGGGATCGAGCTCGCCCTCGCCCTCGCCCGCGGCGGTCGCCGCGTGCTCGTGCTCGAGGCCGGCGCGCGGACGATCGACCCGCGCGACCAACACGAGGACGATCTTCCCCTGACCGGCCATCCGTTCCTCGGCGGCAACCACGATTTCCGCGCCGGCATGACCGGCCCGGCGGCACGCGCCGTGCGGATCCGCGCCTTCGGCGGCGCCTCCACCGTCTGGTCGGGCAAGTGGAAGCTCCCCGATCGCATCGACTTCGCCTCGCGCCCGTGGCTCACGCCGCACGGCTGGCCGATCGCCCGCTCCGAGATCGCGCAGCACCTCGACGACGTGCTGCGCGACCACGGCCTCCCCGGCGCCTTCCTCGAGCCGGAGCCGGTGCGGGAGGTTCCCGCGCTCGTGACGACGTTTCACCACGAGCAGCATCCGCCGCTCGATTTCGGCGCGCGTCACGGCGCGGCCTTGGAGGCCTCGAAACACATCACCGTCGTGCTCGGCGCCCACGCCGTCGAGTTGCTCCCGGCCCCGGGCGGGGCGCGGGTCGAGTCGATCGCGGTGAAGGGCCGCGGCGGGATCGCCACCCGCGTGCCCGCGGAGCGGATCGTCCTCGCCGCGGGAGGGATCGAGACCGCGCGGCTGCTCCTGCTCTCCACCCGCTTCGGCCGCACCGGCCCGGGCAACCGCCACGGGCACGTCGGTCGCACGTTCATGGAGCACCCGAAGGCGCGCCTCGGCGTGTTTCATCCCAACCGCACCGCGGCGTGGGCCGGGCTCCTCGGCGCCCGTCGACGCGCCCGCCGGCGCGTCGCGACCCGCTGGACCCTCTCGCCGGAGAGGCAGCAGGCGCTCGGGATCGCGAACCACGCCGTCGGCCTCGTCCCGTCCGGGCCCCGACCCCGCTGGTACGCGCGCTGGTGGCGCGAGCCGCCGCCGCACGAGCTCTTCGTCTTCATGGAACAACTCCCGAACCCCGAGAGCCGCGTGAGCCTCGGGCTCGAACACGACGAGCTCGGCACGCCGAAGGCGCGCGTCCATTGGGACTTCCTCCCCGGGGACGCGGCCGGGCTGCGCATCTTCGCCGAGGAGCTCGGACGGATCCTGGCGCCCCGCTTCGGTCGCCTCGAGATCGACGAATCCGCGCTCCGGCCCGCGGGCTGGTCGGCGGGCAGCCATCCGATGGGCGCGGCGCGCATGGCCGCGGCCCCGGAGGACGGCGTCGTCGACACCGACGGCAGGGTCTTCGGCGTGGACAACCTCTACGTGACCGGCAGCGCGGTCTTCCCCGTCGGAGGCAACGCCAACCCCACCCTGCTGCTTCTTGCGCTCGGGCGGCGGCTCGCCCGTCACCTCGCCCGGTCGGGGCCGTAGCGGATTCCCCGCCGCCGCGTGTTACGATGCGGAAACATTCGCGCCGCCGGCTTGTCGGGGCTCGCCCCCGTGCCCGGTTCCCGCCCACACTCGCCCGCGTCGGGACCGTTTCGCCATCCGATGAAGACCACCCTCCGCTACCGCACCATCATCCTCTCGGACGTGCACCTCGGCACGGCCCACTGCAAGGCGCGCGAGGTGAATCATTTCCTCAAGCACACCCAGTGCGAGAAACTGATCCTCAACGGCGACATCATCGACGGCTGGCAGCTCCGCCGCGGCGCGCGCTGGGACCGGCAGCACACGCGCTTCATCCGCCTCGTCCTCAAGAAGCTCGAGAAGAAGGGCACCGAGGTCGTCTACCTGCGCGGCAACCACGACGACGTCCTCTCCCGCTTCCTGCCCCTCGCCTTCGAGCACCTCTCGATCGTCGAGGAGCACGTCCACCAGGGGGTGAACGGCCGCTACCTCGTGCTCCACGGCGACGTGTTCGACTCGGTGATCAAGAACTTCGTGCCCCTCGCCCACCTCGGCGATTTCGGCTACCGCCTGCTCCTCGGTCTGAACCGTTTCTACAACCACCTGCGCGCGCTCCGCGGCAAGGAGTACTTCTCGCTCAGCAAGGTCATCAAGGCCCGGGTGAAGTCCGCCGTGAGCTACGTGTCGAACTTCGAGCAGAAGGTCGCCGCGCTCGCCCGCACCCGCGGTTGCGACGGCGTGATCTGCGGCCACATCCACACGCCGGAGATCCGCATGATCGGCGACATCCACTACCTCAACTCCGGCGACTGGGTCGAATCGCTCACCGCCGTCGTCGAACACCACGACGGGCGTTTCGAGCTGGTCGATTTCGCCGGCTTCCAGCGCCTCGTCCCGCTCGAAGGGGCCGACGCGGAGGAGCGCGAACCGGTCCTCGCGGGGACCGCGACGCCCGTGCTCCAGCCCTGAGGCCGGGCGCTCAGACCGCCGAGCCGAGCACGCCGAGGACCCGGGCCACGAGCTCCGCCCCGTGGAACGGCTTGGGAAGGAACGCCGCGATGTTCTCCGGGATGTCGGGCCGCGCCAGGAAGTGTCCCACGAATCCGGATACGAGGATCGCCGGCACCGGCGGCGACCTTCGGGCGAAGGCCCGGGCCAGCGCGAAACCGTCCATCCCGGGCATCACGCCGTCGGTCACGATCACGCCCAACCCCTCCCCGCCCCTTCCGTAAAGGGCGATCGCCTCCTCGCCCGAGGCGGCGACGACCACCTCCAGATCCCGCGCGCGCAGGTGGCGGCGGATCTCGCCCCGCAGCGCCTCGTCCTCCTCGACGACGAGCACGCGCCGCGGCGGCGCGCCGACCCGGCCCGGGTCGCCCGGGCTCATCGGAGGGCGGCCTCCCGCGCGACGGCGGCCGGAGGTTGTGACGCCCCGACGAACGCCTCGATCTCGCGCACGACCTCGCGCGTGCCGTCCTCCCGCTGCAGGAGCACGCGGGCCCGCTCGGCCGCGAGGAGGAGGGACGGTTCGCCCTCGACGCGGGCCACGGTCCGGGCGAGCCGCTCGGGCCAGTGGCGCTTGAAGAGCCGCACCCCGCATCCGAGCCGGCGGATCTCGTGGGAGAAGAAGCCCTGGTCGGCGATGTGGGGCACGACGATCTGCGGCCGGCCCGAGACGAGCGCCGAGGCGGTCGTGCCCGCTCCGCCGTGGTGGATCACGACCGAGGCGTGGCGGAACAACTGATCGTGCGCCATCGGGCCGACGAGGCGCACATGATCGTGGCCCGACGGGATCTCGAAACCCGACCACCCGCGCTGGACGACGATCCGGCGCTCGCGCGGCCAGGCCGCGAGGAACCGGCGCATCCACGCCTCGGGGTCGTGGTAGACCATGCTCCCGAAGGTGAGCACCGGCACCCGCTTCCCGCCGGTGAAAGCCTCCAGCTCCAACTCCGCCTCGACGCTCGGCGGGACCTGCCAGCGGCAGTAGCCGACGAAGCGGAAGCGCGGATGCAGCCGGAACGGCGGCCGCATCAGCGCGGGCGAGACGCCGACGAGCACGAGCTCGGCCGGCTTGGAGAAGAAGTCCTTCACCGCGGGCAGCCCGCGGGCGCGGAGGCGTCGGCCGATCGTCTGGTTGATCGTGGCGTCGACCGCGAGGTTGCAGACGCGCCAGAGCGTGCGGTTCCAGACCTGTTGCACGCGCAGTGGCATCCCCCGCAGCCGCGGCAGGCCGTCGGGCGGGTAGTGCCGCGAGGGCACGGTGTTGTGCGCGAAGGCGAACGTCGCGAAACGCACGCCGTGGCGCGCCGCGAGCGAGCGGTGCATCGGGAACAGGCACGACGAGACGAGGATGTCGGCCCCCGGGAGGACGGCGTCCATCGCGTCGATCAGGTCGGTGACGTGCGGCTGCGCGGCGCGGTACATCTCGCGCAACTGCATGAGCGGTGTCTTGAAAAGTTGGAGACGCCCCATCCAGTGCGCGAGCTCCTCCTGCGACCAGCGCGGCGGGAGCTCGAAGAACCGCAGGCCGGCCGCCTCGATCTCGCGGCGGAAGACCGGGCTGGTGGCGAAGCAAAGATCGTGGCCCGCCTCGCGCAGCGCCACCCCCGCCGCGATGAGCGGGAAGATGTCGCCGGTCGATCCGTGGGAGGTGAGGACGATCCGCATCGTCTCCGAGG
Source organism: Opitutaceae bacterium (assembly GCA_036770745.1). GTDB lineage: Bacteria > Verrucomicrobiota > Verrucomicrobiia > Opitutales > Opitutaceae > DAIPIQ01. The sequence continues at coordinate 17,721 of DAIPIQ010000026.1, forward strand.
ATCGGCCGATCCACCGCACGTCGCCACCCGGATGTGGCGGTGCGGCGTCACGATTGCGTGACAACGGGCGCCGCCTGGCCCGGCTGATCGAGCGCGACCGCTCCTCGCGTGGCGCGTTGCGGATCGGGACTTTCCTCGCTTTCCATTCGCGCCGATGCTGGCTCCACCTCCTTCCTTCATGCACCCCTGGTTTCGTTTCCTCGCCTTGCTCATCACGTGTTCGTCCTCCGTGCCGGTGCGCGCCTCCGCGTCGTTCGAGCTCGAGGCCGGCGACCGCGTCGTCTTCCTGGGCGACACGCTGATCGAGCAGGAGCGGCATCACGGCTGGATCGAGGTCATGCTCGCCTCGCGCTTTCCGGATCGCGACGTCGTCTTCCGCAACCTCGGCTGGAGCGCGGACACGCCCGCGGGCGAATCGCGCTTCGGGCTCAGCCTTCTGCAGGCCGGTCGCGAGCCGCCCGACGAGGGCTGGAAGAGCCTTGTGAAGCAGCTCGGGGACGCGAAGCCGACCGTCGTTTTCGTCGCCTACGGGATGGCGGATTCGTTCGACGGCGAGGCGGGCCTGGAGCGGTTCCGCCGCGAGTACACGCGCCTGCTCGAAACGATCGTGCGGCAGTCGCCCGGCGTCCGGCTCGTGCTGCTCTCGCCGCTGGCGCACGAGAGCCTCGGCGCGCCGTGGCCCGATCCCGCCGGGCACAATGCGCGACTCGAGCGCTACGCCGCCGTCGTGCGCGAGCTGGCCGGGGCGCACGGCGCGCGCCACGTGCCTCTCTTCGAGCCTTCGCTGCGACGCGATCATCCTGACGAGCCGCTCACCCACGACGGCATCCACCCGACGGGCCCCGGTTACCGCGCGATCGCGGAGTTCGCCGAGGACAGCCTTTTCGGCGACGCCGGCGCCTGGCGCACGAGCGCGGAGGTCGAGCCGTTGCGCGCGGCCATCCTGCGCAAGAACGAGTGGTTCTTCCACCGGTCGCGCCCGGCCAACATGGCCTACATCTTCGGCTTCAGGAAACACGAGCAGGGGGCGAACGCCGCCGAGCTCGCGCGCTTCGACGAGCTCGTCGCGGCCGAGGAGAAGCGCATCGCGCGGCTCCGCGCCCTCCGGCCCGGCGTCGCCGCGCCCCCGGCGCCACTGCGCTCCGAGAGTCTCCACGCGGAGTTCACCCCGCAGCCGCACCCCGGGTTCGAGGTCGCCGAAGGCCTGGAAGTCACGCTCTGGGCGGAGAACCCGCTCCTCGGCAAACCGGTCCAGATGAACTTCGACGCGCGCGGCCGCCTCTGGGTGGCGACCTCGGCGCTGTATCCGCAGATCGAGCCGGGCCAGGGGAAGGCCGACAAGGTCGTCGTGCTCGAAGACACGACCGGCGCGGGCCGCGCGGACCGGGCCACGGTCTTCGCCGACGACCTGCTCCTGCCCACCGGGCTCGAGGTCGGCGACGGCGGCGTCTACGTCGCGCAGAGCACGGAGTTGCTGCACCTCGCCGACACCGACGGAGACGGCAAGGCCGACCGCCGCCGCACCGTGTTGAGCGGCTTCGGCACCGAGGACACGCACCACAACCTCCACACCCTGCGCTGGGGGCCCGACGGCCGGCTGTATTTCAACCAGTCGGTCTACACCCGCTCCGACATCGAGACGCCGCACGGCGTCGTGCGCCTGAAGGCGGGCGGCATCTTCCGCTTCGATCCGCGCGACCACCACCTCGAGATCCGCTTCCGCGGCCTCATCAACGGCTGGGGCCACCAGTTCGACGACTACGGCCAGTCGTTCCTGTCCGACGGCGCCGGCTTCCAAGGCATCAGTTGGGGCGTGCCCGGCGCCACCTACCGCACGCTCGCGCCGGCGCGGCGCGAGATCGACAGCATCAGCCCCGGCGCGTGGCCGAAGTTCTGCGGCCTCGAGATCGTGCGCAGCCCGCACTTCCCCGCCGACTGGCAGGGCGACGTGATCACCGCCGACTTCCGCGCGCACCGCGTCGTGCGTTTCAAGCTCTCCGACCAAGGTGCGGGCTTCGTCACGCGCGAGATGCCCGATGTGATGCGCACCGCCATCGACACCTTCCGCCCGATCGACGCACGCATCGGGCCCGACGGCGCGCTCTACATCGCGGACTGGAGCAACCCGATCATCCAGCACGGCGAGGTCGATTTCCGCGACCCGCGCCGGGACAAGGTCCACGGCCGCATCTGGCGCGTGTCGGTCAAGGGTCGGCCGCCGCTCGAATCGACCGACCTCACGACGCAGCCGACTCCCGTGCTGCTCGAGGGGCTCGCCTCGCCCGGCGGCTGGGAGCAGGAGCAGAGCCGGCGCGTGCTGGTGGAGCGAGGCGCCGCGGCGGTCCTCCCGGCACTCGACGCCTGGGCGGCGCGGCAGGCGGACGAGGCCGGCCGGCTGCGCGCCCTCTGGATGTATCAGGCTTTCAACCACACGCCGGCGGCGCTCCTCGACGGCCTGCTCGGCGCCGTCGATCCGCGCGTGCGCGCCGCCGCCGTCGCGGCCATCCCGCCGGGCGACGGCATCGGCCGGCTCGAGAAGCTCGTGGCCGACCCCCACCCGCGCGTGCGCCTCGCCGCGGTGCGCGCGCTCGGCTCGCACGGCTCGGCCCGCGCCGCCGGGCTCGCGCTCGGCGTCCTGGCGCGGCCGATGGATCCGTTTCTCGACTACGCGCTCTGGCTAACCGTCAACGAGCTGGCGACTCCCTGGCTCGCCGCGGTCGCGAGCGGCGCATGGACGCCCGAGGGCCGCGAGGAGCAGCTCGAGTTCGCGCTGAAGGCCGTCGAGCCGCAACGGGCCGGCGACGTCCTCGGAAAACTGCTGGCCGTGCGCGGGCTTCCGGGCGACGGCTCCGGCCCGTGGATCGAGCTGATCGGCGCCGCCGGTGGCGCGGACGAGCTGCGCCTTCTCTTCGACCGGACCCTGGCCGGCGATCCAAGGAGTGCTCCCGCCGCACGGGCGCTCGGCGCGCTGGACCGGGCCGCACGGGTGCGCAACGCCCGGCCGGAGGGCGACCTGGGCGACCTGCGGGCGTTGCTCTCCTCGCCGCAGGACGAGTCGCGCCGCGCCGCCGCGAGGCTCGCAGGCGCGTGGAAACTCGCCGTCGCGGCGCCGGAGCTCGCCGCGGTCGCCCGGCGCGGCGGGGCCGTGCCGGCCGAGCGTGCGGCCGCGCTCGAAGCGTTGCGCGAAATCGGCGGCGCCGACGCCGCGGCCGAACTGAAGAAGCTCGTCTCCGAAGCGTCGGAACCCGCGCTCCGAAGCGAGGCTGCGCTCGCGCTCGCCGCCGTCGATCTCGCCGCCGGCCTGCCGGAGGTGCTCGCCGCCCTTCAGGCGGTCGCCGACGAGGCGGAAGCCCAGGGCATCTGGCGTTCGCTGCTCACGGTGAGCGGGGCGGGCGAACGACTGGCGGTCGTCCTGCCGCGGATGAACCTGCGGCCGGAGGTCGCACGCGCGGGCCTGCAGCCGGTTCGTGAAGGCGCCCGGCATCAGGCGCTCGTGCCCGTGTTGCTCGAAGCCGCCGGCCTCTCGCTTGCGGACACGCGGCTCACCTCCGCCGGGATGCGGGCGCTGGCGGAGGAGGCGCTCGCCGCGGGCGATGCGAGACGGGGCGAGCTCGTGTATCGTCGTCCCGAGCTGGCCTGCATCGCCTGCCACGCGATCGGCGGCGCGGGCGGGAAGCTCGGGCCGGACCTCACCGGCATCGGCGCCAGCGCTCCGGCCGACTATCTCGTGGAGGCGCTGCTCGATCCGAACGCCAGGATCAAGGAGGGCTACCATTCCGTGCTGATCACGACCACCGACGGTCGCGAGCTCGGCGGCGTGATCGCGAGGGAGACCGCGACCGAGATCGTGTTGCGAGACGCCGCAGGTGGGGAAACGGCGTTGCCCGTACGGGCGATCGCGCACCGCACAGCCATGGGCTCGCTCATGCCCGCGGGCTTGATCGACGGACTCCTGCCCGAGGAGCGGCTCGACCTGATCCGGTTTCTCGCGCAGCTCGGCAAGCCGGGGGAGTTCGACGCTTCGCGCGGCGGCGTGGCGCGGGCGTGGCGTCTCTACCTCGTCGTCAGCAAGAACCAGCACCTCGGCACCCAGCGCGTGGTGGAAGGCGATTTCGGATTGCCCGACTGGACGCCGGTTTTCTCGCTCGCCAACGGTGCGCTTCCGAAGGAGGCGGGCGAGGCCGCCCTTGGTGGCAACAGCCGCGGACTCTTCGCCGCGACGGAGTTCGAATCGGTCCATGGCGGCGAGGCGGTCTTCACGATCGCGGGGCGCACGAAGGGCGCTTGGCTCAACGGTGCGGTGGTGCAGCCCGGCGCGGAGTTCCGGGCCTCGGTGAAACCGGGCCGGAACACGCTCGTGCTGCAGCTCGACGAGAACCGGAGGGAGGACGTCACGCTGCGCTCGGGCGACGTGACCTTCGTCACCGGGCACTGAGCAACGGCATCTCTGCCGCCGGGTTCGAACGCGCCTCCGGAGCGGCGGTTTCCCACCCAGCGGCGCGACGTCCAACCGGCGGCGGGGACGCCGCCGCTCCGTTCGGGACCACCGCGGTCCACGTTCGCGGGGACGTGGACCTCTCGCGGTGACGTGGCACGGGACCGGAAAATAGAACCGGCGACCTCCGGGGAAGTCGCCGATTCAGCCAAACCCCCAGCCACCATAGCCGGGAGAAACTTTCTTGTCTCAGGGTGCGCGCGCGTGCATCCCCCGTGCGAGACGTCCGACCTCGAGGATGTCCCACATGAGCAGCTGCGCCTCATGGGCCTTCTCTGCGTCGGACATCTTCATGTGCACCCAGTCGACGGAGCCATCGTCAAGCCGGGCGACACCCAGCTCCTGGATCACCGCCTGCCGGAGTCCGATGCGGATCTGGGTGGAGCCGCTGCGGACCACGACCTCGTCGGTCGCCGCATCGACGCTCTGGACCCAGAGGCCATCCCTCTGCGCGCCCACAGTATACCAAGTCGCCCGGCCGTCGCGGGTGTTGGCGAGGCACACGTGCGACTGACCACCGATCTGAACGATACCGGTAAGCACAAGGTCTCCGGGCGGCGGGTCACCCGGGGATGCGAATCCCCGGTGCGGACCCGCGACCGTGAGGCCGAGGAGAAGCGCAAGGATGGTTCTCATGTCTGGGAAGCGGTGTCGCGCGCGGGCACACCGGTCAGTCGACGCCGTAGACCTCGACGATGACGACACCGGTGGTGCCGTTCTTGCCGGACACCGGGACCGTGTAAGCACCGGGAGGTAGTGTCACGAGGACGGCGGCGCTGGCGCTGCCGCTGGTGAGGGCGAATGCGCCCACCGTGGTCCCGGCCGCGGTGATCGCGGCGGCGTTGGCATTCGTGCCCCAGTTGTCGTTGGCAAAGAGCGTGGAGGCGCTCTGCTTGACCTCGAGAACCGGGTCGGCGAGCAGACCCGCCACGCCGAATCCGGCGAGCTCAGGGCCGACCGCACGGATGAGGACCGTCTTGTTATCGCTGCCCTCGATCACGAAACCGGGGATGGCGACGTTGTCACCGGTGCCGACGAAGCAGCGGGTCGAGACATTGACAAACTTCTGGCTAGGACCGGCCGCGAGCGGCTTGAGGTAACCATCGCGCGAGAGTTTCGTCCAGCCGTCCATCCAGTTCAAACCACCGGGCGCAAACGCACCTTTGTAGTTGGTCTGCACGAACCAGCCGTCGTTCGGGACAGTCCTGAACGGAGCGGTCAATGCCGGGCTGCCGGACATCGGACGCGGATCGAGACCGGCATTGGCCGTGCGGGAAACACCGCCCAGCATCGGGTTGGCGATGACGTTGTTGAACGCGGCATTCGTGAAGAAGGCCTCGGTGAAGGCCGCGTTGATGCCGGTGGGACGGGCGTTGAAGCCGGCGGCGTTGTTGTTCGCACCGAGATGGCTCCACCAGACGTTGTTCGAAAAATCGATCCGGGCCGTCGTGGCGACGACATTGGCGCCGTTGCCGTCGACGACGAGGTCGTTTTCAAAGTCGAGCATGCGCGCGTACTCCGTGAAAATGGAGTTGTAGTAGCGGGCAGAGGCGTTGTCGCGGGCGTTGATCGCCGTGTTGGCGCGGCCGGCCGTGCCGATGCCGATGTAGGTCGCGTTGAAGACGGTGGAGTCCTGGATCGGCGTGGCCGTCAACGGAGCAGTCGAGCCGTCGTGCTCGCCACCCTTGTCCTGCGAATCAGTGGTGATGTCCGTACCGATTCCGAACCAGAACTGACCACGGCCGCGCCAGCCCTGGTCATAGTCGAACATGTCGTCGTTGCCGAAGGCGCTCACGAGATAGCGGGCGTCCACGGTTCCGCCGAACCATTCGAACGAATCGTCCTTGTTGGCGAAAACCTCGACGAACTCGATCGTCGTGCCGCGACCGACGCCGCCCATGGTCAGGCCGTTGATCTCGTTGGCCGTGCCGACCACGTCGCCGCCGTGGCGGATGCTGGCGTAGCGGAAGACACCCGAGTTGTCGTCGTCGTTGGTGCCGCCGAAACTGATAAGTCCGACCTCGTCACCGGTGACCGAGAAGCCCTCGATCTGGTCGATCACGGGAGCGGCCACGACGGCGCTGTCGGCGCGCGAGCTGATGGAGGCGTTGCCGAGGATGACGACGCCGCCCCAGAGGTTGACGTCTGCGGGCCCGAGGTTGCCGTTGAGCTGATCGAGTTCAGTCGTGAAAACGATCGGCGCATTGCGCGTGCCGTTGGCGTTGATGCGGGCGCCGCGGGAGATGACGAGCGCCGCCGCTTCTCCGGCCCCTACCTTCTGCCGGCCCTTGATCACGGTGCCGGGCTCGATCGTGAGGACGGTCGGCGCGCCGGCGCCGGCAGGCGTGACGACGAACGTGTATCCGGAAAGGAAATATGTATTGTCGGCGGTCCAGGTGGTATTGGCGGTAATCATGCGTGGCACGTTCACGTCGGCAGCGAAAGCGGGTCCGCCGGCAACGAGCACGAGAGCCATCGCGGCACAGGTGTTTTTCAGTCTTCGAATCATGGTAGTGTTGGTGTGGTGTTCTTGTGTTCTTGTGGGAAATGGGTGGACCGGCTCACTCGAAGGAGTAGCTCAGTCCGAGACCGAAGGTGCGTCCGCGGCGGAAGCGTTCGTAAAAGTAGTCGCGGCCCGCGTGGCTCATGGTTTTCTCGTAGGCCGGATCGAGCAGGTTTTTGGCGGTGAACTTGAGCCTCAGATTGCGCGTCAACCGCTGCGAGAGGACGAAGTCGAGCTCTCCCGCGGGCTGCTCGTAGATGTCCGGCAGCGCGCCGAAGGTGATTAGATGGAGCCTCCGGCCTTGAATGTTGTAGGCGACGGTCGCGCTCGTTCCCCAGTCGAAGTTGTCGTAGGAGAAATCGAGATTGAGGATGTAGGGCGACTGTCCGAGCAGCTCGCGCGTGTCTCCGGCGTCCGGATACGACATCCGGATCGACGCCATCTCCTCCTGAGGAATCGTGACGTCCGACTCGATGAGCGAGAAGTTTCCGCCCACGGAAAACGACGCTAGACGCTGGAAGAACCTCCCCAGGCCCATCCGCGCTTCGAACTCCACGCCGCGCACCTCGCCGTCCGGCGCGTTCGTCGGGCGCTCGGAACCGATCGACGGCGTCTCCACGACCTCGATCGGATTGGCGAAGTCTTTCTGGAAGACGCTGACCGCGACGACCTCGTTCCCGCGCGGGAACCACTCCCAGCGGAGGTCGAAGTTGTCGATGTCGGACAACACCAGGTCGGGATTGCCCGCGCGGAATTTGTCCCGGAAGGGGTCCTCGACACGAATGTCGGCGAGTTCGTGGTAGAGAGGCCGCGCGAGCGTCCTGCCGTAGGCGGCGCGGAGGTTGGTGTTGTTGGAGAGCCGATACACCAGAGTGAGCGCAGGGAGGTAGTCGGTCTGACTTATCTCGGCCGCGCGAAACGAGGTGCCGGTCGCAGCCGCGATCGTGCGAATCTCGGTCTTCTCCGCGCGCACGCCCGTCACGATCCGAAAGCGGTCGAAAGGCTCGAGGTCTAGCATCGCGTAAGTCGCCGAGATGCGTTGTTCGCCGTCGTAGTTGACGAGGTTGCTCGGGAGTTCGCCGATCGTGTTTCCAAACGTCACGGAGTTCGCCGTACGGTCGACAAGGCCGACGGGGTTCGGGTAATTCTGGATGATGTCGATCTGGTTGGCCTCGCGGCTCCAGCGGAAGCGTCGCTCGCGATACGTGCGTGCCCCATCCTGGACGAGTCCGCCCACCTTGAAACTCGCCGGACGTCCGGCGATGACCAGCGGAAGCGTCGCGTCGACAGCGGCTTCGTCGCTCTCCTCGAGCAGGTCGCGGAAGAAGCGGTTGTTTCCTACGCCCGCCGCGGCGGCAAACTGTTGGTTGGCGAAGTCCCAGAAGTACGACAACGTGCGGTAGTCTGGTTGCTCCTGAGTGCTTTCTCCGGACGAGGCCCGCCACTCGACGCGCAAGCCGCCCAACCCCGGGAACACGCTGTTGCCGGAAAGCTGCAACGACTCCACCGAGCGCTCCGTGTAGAGCATGTCGAAGATTTGATAGAGCCGCCCCGCGTCGCTCCGGGTGCTTTCGCCGATACCTCGTTTGATGGTGTCGTTCGCTGACTGATTGCGCATGTAGCGCAGCGCGACTTCATGATTGAGCGAAGGCCGGAAGGCCACCTGCGCGTAGGTCGACCAATCGACCGTGAACGAGGACTGCGTCACCCCGAGCGACGGCACGCCCCCGGGCACGTCTGGGTTGGCCTCTAGATCGGCGGCGAAACCAAGTTCGGAAACGTCGGGCGAATAAACCAACTGGCCCGTGACGAATCCCTCACCGGAGGGGTCGATCGTCCCCTGCGAGTATCGCCCGGCATGGCCGCCTGTGAAGTTCGAACTGGAGCGATCGTAGGTGAGGCTCACCACGTAACCCAGGATGCGATCGCCCCCGAGGCTGATGCGTTCGCCGGTGGAGAAACTCGAACCGAACTTCGGCTTCCCCGAAGTCGTGGTCGGAAAGTAGCTCTCGTTGTTGAAGAGGTTCGAAATCCGATCCAGTTCCTCCGCCGGCCCGAAGTTGCCGGTGCGCGCCGCGAGGCGGGCCTCGGTTTGCGAGGGAATCCGCGCCGGAAGTGCTTCCGGCATCGCACGAGTGCCGTCGTCCATCCCCAGCCAGTCGCGACCGCCGCCCGGGATGGTGAGGAGATCCTCGCCCGTGGTTGCGGTGTTGTAGGAACTCGAAAGTCCGAAGTTGACGAAGAACCGGTCCGGAAAGTTCTTCGTCTTCATGTTGACGCTGCCGCCGGCGAATCCGCCCGGCTGATCCGGCGTGAACGACTTGCTCGTGACGATCGAGTCGAGCAGGCCTGCGGGAAACTGGTCCATCTGCACCGCCCGGCGATCGGGATCGGCGCTCGGGACCCCGGCCCCGTTGAGCAACGTGTTGCTGTAGCGATCGCCCAGCCCGCGGATGAGCACGTACTTTCCGTCCACGACCGAGGCGCCGGTCACGCGGCTCATCGCGTCGGCAGCATCACCCGCATCCACGCGCGAGAAAAAGTCCGAGCCGATCGCGTCGCTCACCACGGAGGAGCGCTGGCGTGCACCGAGGAGGGCGAGGCCGGAGCCTTCGAGCATTTCGGAGGTGATGACAAACTCGGCCAGCTTGACGGCATCGGCGTTGGCGGCGAGTTCGGCGGGCTCCAACGGGAGGTCGGTCTTGTTGATCGATCCGGCGGTGACCTTCACTCCGGTGACGGTGGTGGTCTGATAGTTGCCCTTGACGACGATGAGCGAGTAGCGGCCCTCGGGCACCGCGGTGAGCGCGTAGGCGCCGTTGAGGTCGGTCGTGACCGAGAGGGCCGTGCCCTCGACGGAGACCGCCGCGCCGGCGACGTTCTCGCCGGAATCGAGGGCGATGACCCGCCCGGTGATGCCGCCGGTGGCGGCGTTGGGCGCCTGGGCGGAGGCGAAGACGGCGAGGCCGACGAGGAGGGACGCCGCGAGCCCCAGTGGTCGCGGCACGAGCGTGCGGTAGCGGAGGTTTGGCATGGCCTTGTGCTTTTCCGCCCGTCCGCGATGCCTCAACCGCAAATC